>JAGHST010000008.1 GCA_018065695.1 Candidatus Cacconaster caballi
CCGCTCAGGCCGCAGGCAAGCCCCTTCCGGGGAAATGCGTCCGGAAGCGGAACTTCTCCCGCCTTGGATTCGTGTTACGGGAGGAAAGATACTTTTTGATAATTTATTTGTATCTTTGAATGGATGAGAAGCGGCATAATTTATGTTTCGTCTGCTTCCGGACAAAGAATAAACGATTATGAAAAGAATCCTCAAGTTTTCGGCTGCCATCTTGGCAGTCTGCACAATGGCGGCTGTTTCCGCTTCCGCTCAAGAAAACAGACTCTATGAGAGTTATATCGAAGTTACCGGAAATGCCGAACGGGAAATCGCTCCGGACCTGTTCTACCTGAAAGTCGATATCGACGAGCAGGACAGCAAGGGAAAAAAGAGCCTGGAGAAGCAGCAGGCCGATATGCTGAATGCTCTCAAGTCTCTTGGAGTCGATCCTCTTCAGCAGGTCACCCGGCTATCACTCTACAGTTCCTATTACAACCGGAGGAAAAACACAGCAACGGCGTCTTATCAGATAAAACTCTTTGGAGCAGAACAACTTACAAAGGCGTGGAGCAGGCTTGACGAATTAGGCCTTTCCAATGTCTCCTTCCAGAAAGCCGAATGCAGCACTCTTGCCCGTGTGCAGGAAGAGGTTCGCAGCCTTGCAGTGCAGAACGCAAAGGAACAGGCCTCGAAGATGGCATCGGCAATAGGCCAGACCATCGGAAAATGCTTCTACATTTACGGAGGGTATATGGAAACGCCTGCCGTTTTTGCCCTACCTCGGATGTATTCCAAATCAATGATGGCAGACGGCGCCAATGTGGCGGAAGATGCTCCGGACAGCCCGCTTGAGTTCGGCAAGATCAAAGTATCCTCAAAAGTTACAACAAGATTCATTCTCGAATAGATGGAACGGAAATTTTCAATAGACGGCTATGCCGACGGCATCAGGCTGTCCTGTCTTGTCCGGCAGCCGGACGGAGACTCTCAATTCAAAGGTGCCGTGGTACTGGTTCACGGGATGTGCGAACACAAGGAACGGTATGCAGGCTTGATGAACTTTCTTTCAGATGCCGGTTATGTCTGCGTCATCAGCGACCTCCGGGGCCACGGAGAATCCGTCCTCAGACGTGAAGACCTGGGATACCTGTATTCAGGCGGCTGGAAGGCGATGGTGGAGGAAGTCGGTCTTGTCGTAAAGTGGACAAAGGACAATTACCCCGGACTCGGGATTACGCTTTTCGGCCACAGTATGGGCTCGATGGTGGTCCGCAGCTTCACCAAACGCCACGACGATATGATAGACAGGCTCATTGTATGCGGCTGTCCGAGCGACAATCCCGCAAAGGGAGCCGGCAAAGCCCTTGCAAAGATTGCGGGACTCGTCTGCGGCCGGCATTCCAGGCCAGGACTTCTTCAGGCAATGTCTTTCGGAGCATACAACAAGCCCTTCAAGGATGAAGGCTACAAATCCGCGTGGGTATGTTCCGACAGAAAGATTCTGGACGCCTACCACAGCGACCCCCTCTGCCAGTACGTCTTCACCGCCAACGGTTTCTACAACCTGATGGGCCTGATGCAGGACTGCTACGGAAAGAGCGGCTGGAAGATGTCCAATCCCCGGATGGAGATACATTTCATTTCAGGTGCACAGGACCCTTGCAGAATCTCCGACAAGGCTCTTTCCGGTGCAGCCGACGCAATGAAGAGGGCCGGCTACCGTAACGTGGATTTGAAGATTTACCCGGACATGAGGCACGAAATTCACAATGAAACACTTGCACCTCAGACAGTTTGGCCCGATATTCTGAAAATGCTCGAAAAATGAGATACATTCTTTCCATAGATCAGGGCACAAGCAGTTCCAGAGCGATAGTCTTCGACGAGGAAGGCAGGGCTGTGAAATGTGCGCAAAAGGAATTCACACAACATTTTCCCCAATCCGGATGGGTGGAGCACAACCCGGATGACATCTGGGAAAGCGTTCGGGATGTAGTGCTGGAAGCTTCCGAAGGTTATGAAATCAGCGCAATCGGGATAACGAATCAGCGTGAGACCACCATTGTCTGGGACGCCGTCACCGGGGAACCTGTCCATAATGCCATAGTATGGCAGGACAGACGCACCGCACCTTTCTGCAAGCAGCTTCGCGAGCAGGGGTTGGAAGAAACCATCCGCAGGAAAACAGGTCTTGTCATAGACCCCTATTTCAGCGGAACCAAGATAAAATGGATTCTGGACAACGTCCCGGGAGCAAGGGACAGGGCCTTGAGGGGAGAACTCCGCTTCGGCACCGTGGACAGTTATCTGGTTTGGAAACTCTCCGGCGGCAAGGTCCACGTAACTGACCCGTCAAATGCCAGCAGGACAATGCTTCTGAACATCAACACTCTCGAGTGGGACAAAGAACTGCTGGCCCTTATGGACATCCCGCTCTCAATGATGCCGGCCGTTGCATCGTCCAGCGAGGTATTCGCTCTGTGCGACATGGACGGACTGAGAGGAGTGCCGGTGACAGGCATAGCCGGAGATCAGCAGGCCGCCCTGTTCGGGCAGATGTGCATCAAGCCGGGTGCAGTAAAGAACACCTACGGCACAGGATGCTTCCTGCTGATGAACCTCGGCGACAAACCGGTACTTTCTGAAAACCGTCTGCTTACCACTGTAGCGTGGAAAATCGGCAGCAAAGTCAATTACGCGCTTGAAGGCAGCATCTTCGTCGCCGGAAGTGTCGTGCAGTGGCTCAGGGATGGTCTTGGAATCATAAAGAGTTCTTCCGAAATAGAGGCTCTTGCCCGAAGTGTGGAAGACAACGGGGGTGTCTATTTCGTACCGGCGCTGACCGGACTCGGAGCTCCGTATTGGAACAGCGAAGCAAGAGGTACTATCTCGGGGCTCAGCCGCGGCATTACCGCCGGACATATCGCACGCGCGGCGCTCGAGAGCATCGCATTCCAGACAATGGACATCGTGGAAGCGATGCAGAAAGATTCAGGAATTCTTGTTTCTGAAATGAAAGTGGATGGCGGGGCATCGCGCAACAATCTTCTGATGCAGTTTCAGGCAGACCTGCTCGGATGTGAGGTTATCCGCCCGACAATAACTGAAACCACAGCTCTCGGAGCCGCCTATCTGGCTGGTCTCGGTGCCGGAATATGGGCCTCACCTGAGGCTTTGGCAGGCAGATGGAAAGCCGAAAAGACCTTCAGTCGCACCTGCAACTGTCCTGATATAAATTCCTGCCGCCAAGCCTGGCACAAGGCCGTCGAGCGCTGCCTGTTGTAACCGGGAACCTACAGTTCCAGGAAACCGAGGATGGAAGCAAGGTCTTCCTTCGGGAAGGATTGCTGCAGGCCCGAAGAGAGATTCTTGATGGTCACAATGCCGCCGGCAATCTCGTCTCCACCGATAATGGCAAGGTACGGAATGCCTTTGCGGTCTGCATATTCAAACTGTTTGCGGAGCTTTGCCACATCAGGATAAATCTCGCAGGCTACGCCCTCCCCTCGCAGAGAAGCTGCAATAGGCAAAGTGTAGGCAACTTCGGCATCTCCCATATTTGTAAAGAGCACGCGGGAGGCCGCATCTGTATCGGCAGGGAAAAGATTGAGCCCCCCAAGTACGTCATAAATGCGGTCTGCACCGAAACTTATTCCGACACCCGACATATTCGGCAGACCGAATATACCGGTAAGGTCGTCATAGCGACCGCCACCGCATATGCTGCCTATCTGGAAGTCAAGAGCCTTCACCTCGAATATGGCGCCCGTGTAATAATTCAGGCCTCGGGCGAGAGACAGATCGATTTCCACCTGCTGGCGTATTGCAGCTCCTTCGACAAGCTTCATAAGAGTGCCCAGTTCCTCCACGCCTTTACAGCCGACAGTGGAAGATGCGAGAATTCTTCCTATAGTGGCGAGTTTCTCCGCATTGGAGCCTGAAAGGGTAAGAACAGGCTCTATCACGGATATCGAACTTTCAGAGAGCCCTTTTTCAGAGAGCTCTTCCTTGACGGCAGAGAGCCCTATCTTGTCTATTTTATCTATCGCTACGGTAATGTCCACCAACTTGTCAGGAGCGCCGCAGACCTCTGCCAGCCCGGCAAGAATCTTTCTGTTGTTTATCTTGATGCAGACACGGACACCCATCCTGCTGAACACGTCATCGACAATCTGGACCAGTTCGAGTTCGTTCAGAAGGGACTTGCTGCCTATGACATCCACGTCACACTGATAGAACTCCCTGTAACGGCCTTTCTGCGGACGGTCGGCACGCCATACCGGCTGAATCTGGTATCGCTTGAAAGGAAAAGAAATCTCGTTCTGATGCTGCACCACAAAACGGGCGAATGGAACGGTCAAATCATATCTGAGGCCTTTTTCGCACACCTTGAGGGAAAGAGAATTGCTGTTGGACAGAGCCGAAGGCTCGACGCCGGCGAAAGCGTCTCCCGAATTCAGTATCTTGAAGAGGAGTTTGTCTCCCTCATCTCCGTACTTTCCCAGCAGAGTGCTGAGATTCTCAAGGGAAGGAGTCTCTATGCACTGATATCCGTATTTGCGGAACACACTGCGGACCACTGAAAAAATATAGTTTCGGCCGGCCATTTCCGACGGCCCGAAATCTCTTGTCCCCTTTGGGATCGATGGCTTTTGAGGCATATTCTTTTAAATTCTGAAAACGAAGCGCAAATATAAAGGATTTTCGCTTCGGAGGTGACTATTCCAGAGGACGTATCCTGACATCGGTCAGAGAAGAAACGCCTTCGACAAGTTTATCAATGTCTGTCGGAGTGTCAGTTCCGCCGAAGTGATACGGGTAGAAAATCTTCGGGCGAATGGATTCCACCACGCGCACACATTGTTCCACTGTCATTGTATATGGCTGGTTTACAGGAAGGAAAGCAATATCTACATCTCGAAGTGCAAGAACATCTTCATTGTCTTCGGTATCACCCGCCACATAGATGGTGGTTCCTCCTACGGTCAGAATGTATCCGGCATCCCCCCTCTCCTTCGGATGGAACTGCAGATGCCCTTCTGTGATATTGTATGCAGGGACGGCCTTCACGCAAACCCCTTCGAAAGGCTCGGACTCCTCGCCGGGAGACATCTTGACGTATTCTCCCGTACCGTTGAGCGCCTTGATTGCGGCCGTATCGAGATGGTCGTAGTGGTCGTGGGTTACAAGCACAAGATCAGCCTTCGGCTGGTTTTTCCAGTCGATGTTCTCCCCTACCGGGTCGAAATAGACAGTATGGCCTCCCCAAGCCACGGAAATGGAAGCGTGTGAATAGAATGTCAGTGTGATTTCAGACCCGTCGCGAGCCTGAATCCTGTCTTGCACATACGCAGAGTTGTCTGCCTGTGAGCAGCCGAAAAGAGTAAATGCCGCCATAATGAGTGAAAAACGGATAGCGTTCATATTAAAAATCGCGAATACGTTGCAATATACGAATTATTCGTAAATTTGCCCGCAGAAAATGTTGAAAATGCAAGACAGTATCATCAGAGACATCTCGCTCAAGCCATCGGGAGAGTTGAAGATCGAATGGGCCAAAGACCATATGCCGCTTCTGCGCGGCCTTGAAAAGGAATTCACCAAAGACCGGCCGTTCAACGGTTTGAAAGTGGCGCTCAGTGTCCACCTTGAAGCAAAGACCGCATACCTGTGCAAGGTACTTGCCGCCGGAGGCGCCGATATGTACGTGACAGGCAGCAACCCTCTCTCCACTCAGGATGACGTGGCAGCCGCACTTGTACACGAAGGGCTTCACGTCTATGCCTGGCACGCCGCCACCCGGCAGGAGTATGATTCTCATATCCGCTGCGTGATAGAATCAGGACCGAACATCATCATTGACGATGGAGGAGACCTCGTTTCGATGATACACAACGAATACCCGCATCTGATAGATGGCGTCATAGGCGGTTGCGAGGAAACCACAACCGGCATCCACCGCCTCATCGTCCTCAACAGGGCAAAAAAGTTGAAATTCCCGATGATGCTTGTCAACAACGCCGACTGCAAACATCTTTTCGACAATCGCTACGGCACCGGCCAGTCCGTATGGGACGGCATCAACCGCACGACCAACCTCATCGTGGCCGGCAAGACGGTGGTGGTGGCCGGCTACGGTTGGTGCGGCAAAGGAGTAACAATGCGCGCCAAGGGTATGGGAGCGAAAGTCATAGTGACCGAGGTGGATCCCGTACGCGCAATGGAAGCCGTTATGGACGGCTTCAGCGTGATGCCTATGGATGAAGCCGCGCCTCAGGGCGACCTGTTCATCACGGTGACAGGATGCTCGAAGGTTCTCACAAAAGAACATTTCCAGAAGATGAAAGATGGTGCTATATGCTGCAATGCCGGCCATTTTGACGTGGAAGTAGATATTGCCGGCCTGAATGAAATCGCTTCAGAATCGCGTCCGGCCCGTAACAACATCACTGCATATGTTATGCCCGACGGCAAGAAGATATACATTCTCGCCGAAGGCCGTCTGGTAAATCTCGCAGCCGGCGACGGTCACCCTGCCGAGATTATGGATATATCTTTCGCCATCCAGGCGCTCTGTGCGCGCTATCTTGCGGAAAACACCGAACTGTCGCGCGAGCCGGGCGAAATGCTCCACGACGTTCCGGTGGAAATCGACAACGAAGTGGCGTTCCGCAAGCTCAAGGACTGGGGTTTCACAATCGACGCCCTGACGAGTGAACAATACAAATACCTAAACAACTGCTAGTTAGAATATGACACTCCTGCTGGTTTTCCTTCTGGGATCGATGGCCATCTCCTTCCTTTGCTCGGTATTGGAAGCGGTACTGATGAGCACCCCTATCTCCTACATCACAATGCGTGAAGAAGAAGGCTATGCTCCTGCAATGAGGATGAAACTCTACAAACAGGATTCATCCAGGCCGATTGCCGCCATCCTCGCTCTGAACACCATCGCCAATACCATCGGCGCTGCCGGAGTGGGACGTCAGGCTACAATCCTTTTCGGCTCGGAGTGGTTCGGTCTGGTCAGTGCGGTGACCACAATACTTATTCTTATATTCTCCGAAATCATACCGAAGACCATCGGCACGACACATTGGAAATCGCTGATGGGATTCTGCACCCGCAGCATCAGGTTTCTGATATGGTTGCTCTACCCTATCGTCATCTGTGTGGAACTCCTTCAGAAAGTCCTGACACCCGCTTCACGGGAAAACAGCATCTCGCGCGAGGAGGTCGGAGCTATGGCGGACGTGGCCGAAGAGTCTGGAGAACTCGATGAAGACGAGAACGAAATCATACAGAACCTCATCAATATAGACGAAATCACCGCTGCCGAGGCGATGACTCCGCGCGTGGTGGCGGCCATTGCTCCGGAATCGATGAAAATCAAGTCTTTCTACAAAGACAGGCGCTTTCTCCACCACAGCCGCATACCCGTATATGCCGACAATGACGAATATATAACAGGGTATATCCTCCGTATGGATGCTCTCCAGTTGATGGCTGAAGACAAATACGATATGACTCTGGGGGACATACGCCGCGGTGTGGAGAGTTTCAGCGAAGATACCCCTATCGACATGATATGGGACAAGATGCTCGAACAAAAGGAGCAGATTGCCATCATAATCAACGAATACGGCTCTTTCCAGGGCATCCTCACGATGGAAGATGTCATCGAGACCATCCTCGGTGACGAAATCGTGGATGAGCGTGACGCCGTCATAGATATGCAGCAGCTTGCACGCGAAAAATGGAACAGGCGTTCCAAGCCGTCAGGAAAGGAATCCTCTAAATGATCTCCCCCAGACTGTAGCAATAGATATTTCCGGCAAAATCAATTATTATCAGACTGTCGCCTTCCACTATCGGCTTTCCGAGCACAGGCAAGCCGACATTGATGCGCCATATCTGCTTTCCGCCATCTTGAGAAAGGCAATAGACATAGCCGTCGTTTGCCCCGACAATGATGTTGTCCCGCCACAGGGCAGGAGAGCATTCCACTGTCTTTTCCGCATTCTTGGTGTAAGGAGAAGTATATATCAGCGGAATTCCGCATTCGAAGTTCCACGCCTTTGAGAAATCCTCCATATTGATTGCCCATACCCCACTGTGCGAAGAGCCGATGAAAATCCGGCCGTCTGCGGACACAGGCTCTGACTTGACATTGAAAATTGTTGGAAACTCATTATACTTCAAAACCTTGCCACTTCGAGCGCCTACCTGCATAAGAGAATTGTAGCCGGCATAGACGAATGTAGTGTCCACCACCAGCGGGGTGCAGGAACTGTAGCGGCTCTGGTATTCCCTGTTCTCCCACAGAAAGTCACCTGTTGCTTTGTCGTAGCAGAAACGTCCCACCCAATAGCCGTTGGCCAGAAGCGCCCCCGCAGCAGTCCTGAGGGTTCCTACATTTGTGATGGAGCCGTGCTTGTGGGTATTCTTCCAGACGGGAGAACCGTCGCGGGCATCGAGCGCGCAAAGATTTCCGGCAGTGCCGGCATAGACTTTTCCATCTTCCACCAGCACTCCCTCGGTCAGCGACGGATAGAAGGTGACAGCTATGCGGCGCTTCCATTTCAGAGAGCCGTCAGCGGCATTGACAGCATATACATTGTAATCCGTATCACAGGCATATATCACTCCGTCAGACAAGGCCATGTCTCCGTGGACGGAATTTTCGGTATGGAAGAACCACTCACCTGAGCCGTCTGCTGCCGACAGAGCATAAATTCCGCAGCTGCCGCACATTTCATTGTCGATTGTAGCCACGTAAATGCGTCCTCCTGAAACGACAGGGGTGCAGAAGAACGGCTTGGAACCGACCGTCCCCATCCACTTCAACGCACTTTCAGCCATAGTGCGGCAGACAGCACGTTCACCGTCGGCAAAATCGGCGGTCACGGTATAGAAACCCTCCGGCACGGAAGGAACCGCAATCTGCCACATCATATCTCCGTCCTTCTTGAGGCTGTAGGATTTTCCGTCGGGAAATAGTGCCGTGACACTGCTGACATCCGCAGCGGCATCATATACAACGGCGCGAAGCACGGCCCCTCCTTCAACCGGGGCGACGTGCGAAACGATATGGTTGCTCAGGGGTGAATAGCGCAGACTTGTGGAATATATGCCACCGGTATTGTATTGCATCCTGCGCAAGGCCGAAGGAGCGTGGTCGTTGCTTCCCTTGCCGTAGGCCATCGTGCAGAAGAATGGGACGCCCTGATCCGTGATTGTGCGGTACTGGGTGTGGCGGTGGCCATATACGAAGGCCTTGGTATTGGCGCCTTCAGGAATAAGGGAGGTGTTGGCATCGTGGTTGAAGATGACAAGCGGGGCATCCTCAGGCAGGAAAGACAGAAAGGCCTTGTACCAGTTTCTGATGTCGTCAAGAGTGTAAGAAGGCTTTGCATCGCCCTGCATCATCGGAGTCACGACAAACGTTACGCCGTCACAGAAAAAGGCATACCAGGAAGGGCCCATGGCATCCTCGAAATTCTTCTCACCGTATGGGTTGCCCAGATAGTCGGTATTGCCCTTTATCAGGTCGTGGTTGCCGAGAGTGAAGACTATCCTTTTCCCCATCGTGTCGTCATTGATATGGCGGGACATGTTAACAAGTCCGGGAGCGTAGCAGATGTCGCCCGTGATGGCGATGAAATCGTGGTCATTGACAGAGCAATAATCCCTCAACCGATCTATCCAGGTTTCGTAGTTGCGCTCCTCGATATCGCTCATGTGGGCAAAAGAGCCTGCCACCGGAGCCTTTTCAAGGCCGAAATCAAATCCGTCGTTCCCCCTGTGGATGCTTTTGCCGTCAGGCTCCTGCCCGGAGACCAGAGACCTCACATCGGTGAAGAAGCGGTTTGTGTGGCGGTAGCCCGATGGGGTATAGACTGTCACGAAGCGCGATCTGGCTCCAAGCTCCATTGAAAATCTTCCGGCATTGTCCGTCCTCACAACTGAAAAGCCATCAGACACTATCACAGACGGAATGCCCTTTTCGCCACGGTCGGCAGTTCCGTCACCGTCGGCGTCAAGGAACACCTTGCCCTCCACTATTACAGGTTTCGCATCAAGAGAGGCCGCGGCAAAAGCCGCAGTGGCGGTCAGGGAGATGACAAGCAGGAATTTTTTCATATCTATGGGTTTTATGGTATTTCTATGTCCTAAGCAAGAATCTTGCATACAAGTTCCTGAAGAAGATCACCGTCAGAAGCGTCTCCCCTGAGATTGCTTTTTGACTTGCGGTCATACTCCTTCAAAATGGAAATGACCTTCATCGTCTGTCTGACAGGATAGTTGCGCAGAGCCGCATCATATTCGGATGCAAAGTAAGGATTGATGCCGAGTTGCTGAAGTGTATCGCTGCGCGACACCCCTGACTGCAGCAATGCGTGAAAACGCAGAATCTTGATAAAATGGGCGCTGAGGGAGGCAAGCGTCATCACCAGAGGAAAGCGCTTGGGCGACTGGGCGAAGAAATGCACTATGCGGAAGCACTTTGCAGAATCCTTTACGGAGAGCGCCTTGGTCAGTTCGAACACGGAATAGTCGCGGCTCATACCC
This sequence comes from Candidatus Cacconaster caballi, assembly GCA_018065695.1. Classification (GTDB taxonomy): domain Bacteria; phylum Bacteroidota; class Bacteroidia; order Bacteroidales; family UBA932; genus Cacconaster; species Cacconaster caballi. Next base: position 10,552 of record JAGHST010000008.1, read on the forward strand.
ACGTTCTCTTCAATGTCACGGGCGCTGATGGCCTTTGCACCTTCCGGCAGCAACTTCAGCAGTTTGTCCACTTCCAAAGCAATCTTCGAGAGGTCCGTGCCGGCAAACTCCGCCAACATCTGAGCTGCGTCCGGTGCTATCCTGAGTCCTTTCTCCTCTACGAAACTCTCTATGACGCGGCCCATTTTGTAATCCGCAGCGGGATTGGATTCAAAAACCACTCCGCACTTTACCGCCTGCTTGTAGAAGGAACTCCGCTTGTCGATATTCTTGCCGGGCTTTGTAGGGTCATTCGGTGTCTTGTAGCAGATTACCAGCACCGTAGAGGGCATGATACCTTCAAAATAGACGCCGATGTTCTCTATCTTGGGAAGCATCTGGGCTTCCTTGACCACGACCATCTGGCGGGATACCATCATAGGGAACTGGCGCGCCGCGCTCACGACCTTTTCGGCAGTGGTGTCGGCGCCGAAGAAGACAATCTGGCCGAAGTCCCTCTCCTCCGGAGGCAGGACCGTATCCATCAGTAACTTGCAAAGTTCGTCAAGATAGTAGTGCTCCTTCCCGAAAAGCAGATACACAGGCGCTGTTCTGCCCGCAAGAATGTCATTTTTCAGAGCCTTGAACTCCGCTGCACTGTCCGAATTCTGTTTTGCCATATCACAAAGGTAATGATTTTGTCCCATTCACTTTTCAATAATTGTCACTATCTTTGTTTTGTTATGAAAAGAATCTCTCTATGTATGACAGTTCTGGCGATTGGCCTTACGGCAGCGGCACAGAACACCCGGGCGCTTCCGCCTCAGATCAATGATGACAATTCCGTGACCCTGACCATCAAGGCGCCTGATGCGCAAGCCGTGCAGGTGGTCGGTGAACTCTCCTCCGGCCAAGCCACAAAAGATATGGTGCGCGACACCTCCGGCATCTGGTCCTACACCACCTCCCCGCTTGAGAGTGAAATGTACTACTATCTGATCAAGATAGACGGCGTGTCGGTGACAGACCCCATGAACTCGGCCTGCATCATCGACGGCGGCAGCCACTACAGCTACGTAATCGTCCCGGGCGGTGTTGGCGACCTCTACACCCCTCAACAGGTCCCTCACGGAAGCGTACATAAAGTATGGTACACCTCAAAAGGCCTCGGATATGACCGCCGGATGGCCATCTACACGCCGCCGGGATATGAGCAGAGCGGAAAGAAATATCCCGTACTCTATCTTCTCCACGGTTCGGGCGGCAACGAGGAATCGTGGCTCACGTTCGGCCGCACTGCTCAGATTATGGACAACCTCCTCTCCCAAGGCAAAGTGGAGCCTATGATAGTCGTAATGACAAGCGGTGCCACAAAGAGCCAGGCAGCTCCGGGCGAATGTCCGGGCGCAGGTCTTTACAGCCCGGTATCCGGCAGTTCGTATGACACCTCCTATGAAGTTCAGTTCAAAGACGTTCTGGACTATGTGGAGAGCAGTTTCCGCGTTATCCGGAAAAAGAGCGGACGCGCCATTGCCGGCCTTTCCATGGGTGGAGAACAGGCCTTTCAGACAGCCCTCAACTACCCTGACACCTTCGACTATGTCGGCATCTTCTCCGGAGTGCCCCGTGTACGAGAAATCAAGGGAAACGAACTCAAGGTGGAAATCTATCAGAACACTCTCGAAAAAATCGACAGGGAGTTCCGTGACGGACTCAAACTATACTATATAGCTGTCGGCGTCAAGGATTCGCTCTACGGCAACAGCAAATGGCTGCGCGAGACGCTCGACGCCAAGGGCTATCCGTATTTCTATAACGAGTCCGAAGGCGGTCACTCCTGGAGGAACTGGCGTCTGTACCTGACCGATTTCACGCAGAAGCTCTTCAAATAGAGCCGGCAACTTTTCATTTGTAAATAATTTTGCCACCTGAATAATAATCATTAAGTTTGCAGAAACAATTTACGATATAATGAAAGCATTTATTAAATTTTTCCTTTTAGCTGCTGTTGCAGCCACGGTATTCAGTTCTTGTCAGAACAACAGCCGGTCCGGCTATGGCGAATTGGACGATTGGGCAAAACAGATAGTATCGGCCAAGCGCGCATCGATGGGCTATCCCGTAAACCAGAATATCCAGCTTGACCGTTTTTACAAATGGTATCTTGCCAACAATCTGGAAAATGTAGGATTGAACAATGTAGGCGATCCTTTCGGAGCGGCAGGCGGATTGCTCGGCGCCCATAAATTCGAGCGTGAGGTAATAGAATATTTCGCTCCTTTATATGATTATGATCTGGGCAATCTTTGGGGCATCGTCACCAACAGCGGTACTGACGGCAACAACCACGGCATATACTTCGGTGTGAACTATCTGAAGAACCTCACCGGCAAGATGCCGGTTATGTATGTCTCAGACGAGGCTCATTATTCAAATCCCCGTATTGCAGACCTTCAGAACCTCGATCTTTGTCTGGTGAAGAGCGATCCTATGGGAAGGATGATTCCGGAAGAGTTGGAGAAAGTGCTTGACACCACCCGTCCTTGCCTGATTGTCTATGCGATGGGGTCCACCTTCAAGGGTGCCATCGACGATATGGACGCACTGAACGCCGTGCTTGACGCCCACCCGGAAATGGCGGTTTACCGCCACGTGGATGCCGCTCTTTTCGGCGGCTATCTTGCATTCACCCAGTACAGGGATATGGTCAGTGCCAAGAAATACCGCATCAATTCAATGGCTATCAGCGGGCACAAGTTCTTCGGACTTGATGATCCTGCAGGATTTTTCCTCACCACCCGTGAAGTATATGACCTCCAGGACAACAATGCCGTGGCATATCTGAACGGTGATATGAAGATGATAAACTGTTCGCGCTCCACTTCCAGCGTTCTGAAATTCTGGTGGATGATTCACGAAATCGGTAAGGATGAGTGGGCAAAGCAGGCAGTCGCAATCCTTGAAAATACCAGATATTTCAAGGAACAGCTCGACAGTATCGGATATCCTTCCTGGCTGAACGAGTACAGCAATACCCTTTTCTTCAAACGCCCGTCGGACAAAGTCTGCAAGAAATATATGCTTGCTCACAATTACGATGAAAATTTCGGAGGAGACCTCTCCCATCTTGTCGTAATGCAGCACGTTGACCACGCCCTGATAGACGAATTCATCAAGGATATCCAGGAGTAAGGAATATTTCTTTTCTTGTCTGAACCACAAAGAGGTCGACTAAAAAGGGTCGGCCTCTTTTTTGTTGATGAGATGAGCGGAGCTCCGCAGCGGCAGCAGCTTGCCTCTGAGAGGACTCCGCTCACTTCG
>JAGHST010000003.1 GCA_018065695.1 Candidatus Cacconaster caballi
TTTGCAAAGATGAAACGATTCCTATACATCTCAATCATTGCGCTCACAGTATTGTCCTGCCGCAATAACAACAGTAATATTCCACCCTGCGGCACATATTCCGACGGTCTCCTGTCCTGTGTGACCCCCACCGGCTGGATACGTGAATTCCTCGAGCGCCAGCGCACCGGACTGTCCGGTCATCCCGAGGCGATGTCCTACCCGTACAACACCTGCCTCTGGGACGGAGAGATACAGAGAATGTCCACCCACGGAGCCGGATGGTGGCGTTACGAGCAGACTGCCTATTATTCGGACGGTCTGATAAGGCTTGGATACGCGCTGCGCGACACGGCGTTCATCGGAAAAATAGAGCGATCGATACAATACACCATTGACCATGCCACTCCCGAAGGAAGGCTGGGCAGCAATGACATTCTTGTCGAGGCGAAGAGGTTCATGTGGCCGCAGGCCGTCTTTTTCAGGGCGATGAAGGCGATGTACGACGCCACCGGAGATGAAAGAATCCCAGAGGCACTGGAAAAATATTATCTCAGTTACAACGCAGAGCAGATTGGTGCCCTGCGCAATATTGTGAGTATCGAGGGTATGCTGTGGACTTACGGGCTGACGCATAATAAAAAGCTGGTGAAACTGGCACGCGAGGCCTACGAGGCCGGGGAATTCGAACTCTACCCGGAATTGGCGGAGAGCGAAGGTTGCCCCCATATCCACGGAGTGACATATTGCGAGGAACTGAAAATCCCCGAACTGCTCTATGCCTGGACGGGAGATGTGCGCTACAAACATATCGCCGATTCGTTCCACTCCAAACTGGTGGACCTCAATATGCTGCCCGACGGTGTCCCTACAAGTGTCGAGCACGTGATGGGGAATTCCGTTGAAATCGGCCACGAGACCTGCGACATTGCCGATTTCACCTGGACGGAAGGCTATTTCCTTATGACAGAGGGAGCCCCGGTCTATGCTGACCGCATCGAGAAGGCCGTATTCAATGCCGCTCCCGGTGCAATGACAAAGGATTTCAAGGCAATACAATATTTCTCCAATCTCAACCAGTTCAACGTCACCGGCGATTCCGATCCCAACACCTACAGGCGCGGAAAGACTTGGAATGCCTACAGACCCATCCACGAGACGGAGTGCTGCATTGGCAACGTGCACAGGATAATGCCGAACTATGTATCCAGAATGTGGCTTACAGACCGCGACGGCGGACTTGTAGCAGCCCTCTACGGTCCCTCCGAAGTCGAAAATAACGGTATGAAGGTGGAGGAGTTGACCAATTATCCCTTCGAAGGGGAAATAAAGTTCGTGTTCCATACCGGCAAGGCCGGCAGACGCAGTTTCTCTTTCCGCATCCCCGGATGGTGCAGGAACTACTCGGTGTCAGTGAACGGAAAGGCTCTTGACATCAAGGCGGATGAAGGAAAATTCATCTGTCTCAAGCGCTGTTTCAGAGATGGAGACACACTTGCACTGAATCTGGATATGAAGGCACGGCTAACCTATCCGAACGGCCAGGGGCTGGCATTTGAAAGGGGACCGCTGCTCTTCGCATATCACATACCTGAGAATTGGGAGGAAGACAAGACGGACTACGCCAATATGAGGGGCAAGAAATCGGAGAACTCCGACTTCAAATGCTGGAGCATTACCCCTGCCGAAGAATTTGCATACGGACTCGAAACATCCGAAGTGACGGAAGAGAAAAACGATGTGGCTGACGGATCCTATCCTTTCGACGACCCTCCGTACAGTCTCAAGGTATCCGCAAGGCGCATCGACTGGCCGTTGGAGGAAGGCAAGTTCACCCCGCGTATGCCTGCAGATGACACGAAGAGACTTGATGACACGACAACCGTGCTCGAACTGACACCCTACGGCTGCTCCCAACTCAGACTTTCTGTGTTTCCCCAACTGAACCATACTCCGACACGGAGCCACAATTAAAGGAGTGTCAAAATCATCTGTATGGCTCTTTCTGATCATCCGCCAACGCGGTGGCGAAGAATTTCTGTATATCCGCTTCTGTGACGGCGTCCACCTGCGAGGCGAAACGTGAGAACAGATCCTTATTGTCAAGATATCTGTCAATGGCGGATTCAAGATAGAATTCCGGTGTGCCGGAGAGTGATGCAAAAGCATTTTTGGCCATGGCCTTGTATGCCTTCAGCCGCAGTTGGGAGACTGTCTTCGAAGCAAGATTGTCTATGACTTTTTCAAGGGACTCCCCGGTCTCAACCTCGCTCAAACGCCTGCAGGAAAAAGGGAAATATTCCAACGGCAGATGCCTTACACCATAGGTCAATCTGTAACGATTCAATGACAGACCCGGATATTTCCCGCGCCATAAAGGATATATGGCATAATCGCGGAACACGGAGCCCAGCTCATCC
>JAGHST010000016.1 GCA_018065695.1 Candidatus Cacconaster caballi
TATATCTCCACTTCGCTGCTGTCCATTCTTGTTGCAGGGGTTCTGCTGAGCGCCGCCGCTTTCGTCTTCACTGATTCCTATGTCAACATGATCTGTTATGACGATGATGGAGCTGTCGCTCCATACCTGCATACGTATTTCCGGATTGTCGGAAGCGGGACCATCCTTTTCCTGCTCGCACAGTTTGCCTGCGAAGTTGTAAACATCGACGGAAGGCCGTCATTGGGAACACGCGCCATAGTCATTTCAGTTCTGTGCAACATTGTATTTGATATCCTGTTGACTGCGCATCTTGGACTGGGTGTGGCTGGTTCGGCCATAGCAACCCTCATTGCAAATACAGTCACTATCGTTTTTCTGAGTTGCAGCCACATCTTCACAAAGGCTTGTTCTTTCACGATACGCATCTTCCGTCAATTCTCCGTATCCGCACTGAAAAGCATATTGAAATTGGGCGGAAAGATGTCCCTAACATCCGTATTCTCGGCAATCTTTATATTCATAGCCTACTTCAGCGTTCAGATATGTTGTGATGAAGACGGCCTGTTTGCATTGTCAATAGGAATGATAGTTTTCAATATATGCACAAATCTGGCCATAGGAGTCGGACGCTCTGTTGTCAGTGTAGGCGGTTTTCTGAAGGGTCAGCGCGACTGGAACGGATTCCGGCACATCGTGGCCCGTTCTATCAGAGTAACCCTGGCGATTGGATTTGCCGTTTCAGTTGCAGTGACGTTCTGCGCCCGGCTGCTTGTGCTGACATTTGGTGCCGACACACCCGAAATGGTCGCATTTTGTACGAATGCGCTGAGGGTTTTCATCTGGATAGTACCTTCCTCGATGCTCGTGACTTTGATGATGTTTATATATCTGGCAATGATGAACCTCAGGCTAATACCTGTGCCTACGATAAGTTTCTCAGTCGCCGAGATTGTTTTTTTACTTGCATGGCCATATCTGATGCCATCGGAAACTTTGTGGTATGCCATCCCCCTTGCATCATTGCTGTCTGTCGGCATCATTTACCTAATCAGTGAAATTGTCCGTCACGGCAACAGTACAATAAGCAGACTGACTCATATACCCAAGCATACTACTGATGAGGACATAGAGCAGCTCCAACTATCTATCCCCACCAATATGGATGATACGACTGCGGCTCTGAACTCAATCCGGATATTTCTTGAACGACAGAACATATCAGATGGACTTGAGAATAAACTGGTGTTGTGTCTGGAAGAGATATTCCTGAATATCAATGAACATTCGGAGTTGAAAGGCAATGGTCACTGCTATGATGTCATAATCCGTATGGAACGCGATGGGATACTCAGCGTCGTGAAAGATGACGGTCGCCCCTTCAACCCGTTGATTATTGAGGAGGAAAAGCGGGGTCTGGGACTAATGATACTCTTGGGTATATGCAAGCACGTTGATTATCAGTATATGTACGGACAGAATTTGCTCTTTTTACAGTTTCCTTATGAATAATCCGTTTCTTAAAGCCGCATTCTTCGATATAGACGGAACGTTGGTTCCGTACGACACGCGCCATATCTCGCAAGCCGACTGTAATGCCATTGAAGCCCTGAGCCAGCAAGGGACACGCATCTTCATTGTCACCGGTCGGCATATCTGCGACATCGATAATATCCCATTCCCCGTGAACGGTGCAGTTTGCGGCAATGGGGCTTTTACCTATGTCGTAAATGACGGATGTGCGCATTTTTTCGAGAGAGACAGATTTGTTTTGATAGACGAACATCCGATTCCTAAGCAACAGGCAATGAAAATCGCGCAGATAATTGCCGGAAATCAAATACCCTCTGGCGTCATCACACATACAAGGACATTGTTCGGAAATCTGACGCAGAATGTCCTTGAGTTCATCCGCCGAGTCAATATGCCCACACCGAAGGAGGACGATATCATTAAGGCTGCAATCAATGAGCGCATTCACTCCTTCTGCCCTTTTGTCTCGCCCGAGGAAGAAGAAACCCTTTTCAAGGATGTCTTACAGGGATTGAACACATCCCGATGGTGTGAAGAATTCTGTGACATAAACGTAAAAGGATTGGACAAAGTGCTGGGGATAAAGAAGATACTCGGTACTTACCATATCAGTCCTGCCGAAATAATTGCTTTCGGTGACGGCTTCAACGACATCGCAATGCTGAAATTTGCCGGCCTTGGGATAGCGATGGGAACGGCAGCAGACGAAGTCAAAAGTGCCGCGGATTATATTACAGCCTCCGCGTGTGACAGTGGTGTCAGCAAGTGGCTGTCTCCCTTATATATTGCAAGTAGTCATGCAAATGTAGCGGGCTGATAATCAACCAAGATATTCCTTCATCCTCAGTTCAACCCACTTGCCGATATATGGAAGAAAGATGTGCATAACCATATCTTCAGGGACAGCGACTATCTGATATCGAGTGAGAGTATGCATAGGCCCGCCATTCTCCAGGGAAGTGCTCATAATCTTCTTCATCCTGTCGACATCAATCAGTCCTTTACACTCCTCTGCCCTGTCAGCCATATTGCAACGACGGGTGATGGAATTCCAGCTGTCTCCATCGGCGGGTGTAGGGAAATGCCAACCGTCATTCACATAATGATTCGTGCTTATCATCAGACCTGACGGTGTCATACTATCCCCTCTCCTGACCCCGTTATGGCACCACTCATACGAACGGGCCTCATTCTTGTCCGCAACACCGACAGTGGCGGAAAGTGCGCTCTGCGTGTTTCTGAAGAATGAGTCCGCATCATCAAGACTTGCGGCCGACAGGAGCATATTGAAAAGGCCGGTTGTACTTGGACACAAATCCCAATGGATTTCAGCTCCGGCAGAAGGCATTCCATTGTTGAACTCTACGAACAGACCTTTGGCATTCATTCCATTGACGCAGTACAGTTCGCCTGCGTAGCCGACCGTTGCCAGGGCGATACCACCGTCCGGGTGATATACCGTCACCACAATTTCCCTGTCAATCTCCCGATAGCTTTCCGCATCGTAATTCCGTCCGAAAACCAGTTTTCCCGTACCGTAGGCACCCCACACTGCCATAGCGGAGCACAGAAAAACTCCTTCCACATACTCAACCGCATTGCAGAGCTTGACCTGTTCCAGACTCAGTGCGGAAGTTTCGCAGACTCCGTCCAGATAATCTTTCAGAAAGGGCGGATAATTGGCATAGAGTTTATCTGAGATATCGGCAGCAGACTCTGCCTTGGCAGGGTCGGAGCCAATCTTGCCGTAGAGATAGCCCAAAACGGCTTTCATCTGTTCCGCTGCCAGAATTCCATACTGACGCCCCATCTGATGCCAGTTGCCGTGAAGATCTATGACTTTGATTCCGTCAACATTGAAAGCGCGTCCTTCACCATCGCTTTCATCAGTATTCGATATGCTTGACAAGATAGACATTGGACTGAAAACACATAAAAACCGGCCAGGAAGAACAATTCCTTCGAGCGGTTATTTTTTGTAAAGATACGTCATTATTCCGATATCAGGACATAATTATTGGTAAGAATTGCAATGTAACCTTTTACAGCGACTATCCGGTATCACCCGATATCAGTATGCCTCATACATTCTATGCGGCAGTCACCAGGACGGATGAATTTCTGGGGCCTGCGGCCGGAGTGGAATCTTCTCCCGACTTGCAGCAAACGGTGAGACTTCATTCCGGAACACAAATTCCAAGGCGGGAGAAGTTACGCTTCCGGGCGCATTTCCCCGGAAGGGGCTTGCCTGCGGCCGGAGTGGAATCTTCTCCCGACCTGCAGCAAACGACGAGACTTCATTCCGGAACACGAATTCCAAGGCGGGAGAAGTTACGGGCCGTGAGCGTTGTATAAAAAAAAATAAGTCGCTGATATTCAGCGACTTACCTGTGCTCCCTCAGGGGCTCGAACCCTGGACCCCAACATTAAGAGTGTCGTGCTCTACCAACTGAGCTAAGGAAGCATTCCCTTACTTTTTGGGACTGCAAAAATAGATATTATTTTTTGTATTGCAAAAATTATTTAAAAAATTAGAGTGATGCTCCCGGGATGCGGTATAGGCGCCGTCAGTGCCAGTAGCGCTACCCGCCCGCGCTGCCCGCGGCGCGGGGCCGGCGCTACAGCCGCCGTGCTCCGTCGGAGATGACCACGTCATATATTTTAGGAGTGTGGCCGAAGGTGTCGGCGAATTGCTTTTTCGCACGGGCAAGGAAAGAGTCATAGAGATCTTCCTTCACCAGATTGATTGTGCATCCGCCGAAACCGCCTCCCATCACGCGGCAGCCGGTAACATCCATCCTGCGGGCAAGCTTTGCAAGGAAATCGAGCTCCGGGCAACTTACCTCGTAGAGTCTGCTCAAACCGAAATGTGTCTGGTACATCATCTCACCGACGGTTTCGTAGTCGTCTCTTTCGAGAGCGTCGCAGACGTCAAGCACGCGCTGAACCTCTCCGATGACATATTCCGCCCTGAGGAAATCCTCCTGAGGAATTTCGTGGCGCACTTCATCGAGCCACAGACGGTTGGCATCGCTCAGGAAGGAGACTTCAGGGTGGTTCTTCCTTATTGCAGCAGCAGCGTTTTCGCAGGATGCCCGGCGGCGGTTATAGGCCGAAGAGGCGAGCTCGTGCTTTACGCAGGTGTCCAGCAGGACAATCCTGTAGCCTTTGGGGTTGAACGGAAAGTATTTGTATTCCAATGTCTTGCAGTTGAGACGAATAAGACATCCGCTACGGCCGAAGCATGATGCGAATTGATCCATTATTCCGCATTTGACTCCGCAATAGTTGTGTTCGGTCATCTGCCCGATCCGGGCGAGAGTGAAGCTGTCGAAGCCGCAGAGGAAGAGTTCGTTCAGCGCGAATGCAAAAGTGCTTTCAAGTGCGGCGGAAGAGGAGAGACCGGCGCCCAGAGGTACGTCGCCGGCAAAGACTGCATCGAAACCCCGGACAGGAGCACCGCGCTTGATCATCTCGCGGCAGACGCCGAAGACATATCTGGCCCAGGATTGAGAAGGAATATCTTCCTCATTGAGACCGAACTCTGCGAAATCGTTGAAATCCAGCGAGAATACACGCACCCGGTCCGAACCGTTTATGCGGATTTCGGCGGTGATGCCCTTGTCGATTGCGCCCGGAAAAACATATCCGCCATTATAGTCCGTGTGTTCACCGATGAGATTGATGCGTCCTGCAGATGAGAACTGAGTCCCGCTTGAGCCGAAGAGGGAGATGAATTTTTCGTGTATTCTTGTTTGCATGGCAATAAACAGTAAATATATTTCGAAATTACAAAAAAAAGATGGCTACATCAAATCAACCGAATAATTATCTTTGCAGCGAAGTTGTCGGATATGCAATATTTCGGTGAAATAATCTCTCTTGCGGTAGCCGTTTTCTGGACAGCCACGGCCCTTTTCGGAACACTCGTGACAGTCGCCGGCGTGGCAATGTTCTTCCTCCTGTAGAGGATTGCATCGTGAATCTTTTTTATTAACTTCGCATCGAACAATACAAAATCTGATATGAGCTGGAAAATAGAAAAAGGAACTAAGGCGGATGCCGGGACTATCGCGGCATTCCAGATAGATATGGCCCTTGAATCCGAAGGAACCGTACTGGACAGAGAACTCATTCTGAAAGGAGTGACCTCCGGATTGTCAGATCCGGGCAAGGGAACGTATTATCTGCTCAGAACCGATTCCGGACAGACCGTAGGAAGCCTGCTGGTGACAAAGGAGTGGAGCGATTGGAACAACTGCTGGTATTGGTGGATTCAAAGCGTTTTCATCAGCCGGGAGTACCGCAGACAGGGTGCATTCTCGTATTTTTATGAAACCGTGCGCCGCTATGCACTGGAGGAAGGGGCCGCCAGCCTCAGACTCTATGTCGACCGCAACAACATAAAGGCTCAGAAATGTTATCAGAAAGTGGGAATGGACGAATGCCATTACCTGATGTATGAAGAACCTTTGAAAGCAGAATAAAAAACTACGCAGTAATGAAACATCTGACAGCTACAGCAGCATTCCTTCTGGCGTTTACCGCCGCAACCTTCGGACAGAATGTCTTCAGCATTTCCACCGGCCCCGGGGAAAACGCTTCCACGCAAATGGGAATCAGTTGGGCCACAGGGCTTGACGTACACGACTCATACGTTCTCTATACGGAAGAGTCCGACGCTGACTGGTCCAGGGCTATAAAAGTGCTGCCGCAGCAACAGGAACTCTGTACTTCTTTTCAGGGCATCCCTTCCAACAGGGCTGACGGAGAAGCTTTCTTCGAAGACGCAGTCTTCACCAAATGCGGCGTGATGCTCACCGGACTCCGTCCTGATACGGACTACAAATACACCGTCGTAGATGCTTCGAAAACCGACTCTCCGCTCAAGAGCAGGGAATATCACTTCCGCACGGCAGGAGCATCAAAGTGGTCTGCCTGCATCATTTCCGACTTTCACAGCTATCCTCCCCTCCCGGGCAGACTCGTTTCCGCAATGGGTATGATAGACAGAATACAGGAAATCGACCCGTCGCTGGACTTCGTATTCTCTCCAGGAGACGTGGTAGCCTGGGGCGGCAGCTACTCTTTCTGGCGCCGTCTCTTCGAAGAGCCGAATTTTTCCGAACTGATGTGGGCCCGCGTGAACGGCAATCACGACAACTGGACAAAAACCACGACCCTGACCGGCAATTTCGACATTCCGCACGATTTTTTCACCTATACGTCTTACTACCCGGCCAACGGCTACAGGGGTGAACTCGGCATATGCTACCATTTCCGCTATGGCAACACCCTTTTCATCATGCTCAACACCGAAGATATGAGCGACAAGAAAGGTGAGTTTGAAGAAGCCGCCCAATGGGTCCGCAGCGTAGTGGCACAGGCCCGCGCCGGTGAAGATGCCCCTACGTTCATCGTTGCCTGCATGCACTACGAGTGGTTTGTCGGCACAAATGGCCGCACCTCCCAATACGGCCGCTGGAGCGAAGTGTTCGACGAGGTGGGAATGGACCTCGCAGTTGCCGGCAACAATCACGTCTATGTAAGGACACAACCTCTCTATAAAGGAGAGAAGACAGACGGAAAACGTAACGGAACGGTATATATCCAGACCACTGCTTCCGACAACGAAAGAGGACGCTCCTTTGCGGACGAGCCGCTACAGAACGCAGAACTGATAGAAAAGCGCTGGACGGAAGGCTCCAAATCCGTCAGTGCAATACATATGGAGGTTTCCTCCGACACCATCAGTCTCAAATTGAGGGATCGCGACGGAAACGTAGTGGACAGTTGCACCGTCCACGCAAAGAAACACTAATATTGATTTGACACTTATCCTGTTATGGGCAGTTTGAGATTCGACGCCTTCAAGGAGGCTGTAAAGAAAAAGCCGCTGGCAGTGGAAACGCCGCAGAGTATTCCATCCGAATATTTCGGAGAACTTGTTTTCGGAAGGAAGCAGATGCAGCAGTATCTCGACTCAGCAACTTTCAACGCCCTTGCCAACTGTATGGACAACAGTGTCAAACTGGACCCGGATACCGCCGACAAGGTAGCGGAAGGTATGAAGAAATGGGCTCTCTCCCACGGAGTCACGCATATCACCCACTGGTTCCAGCCTCTGACGGAAGGCACTGCCGAAAAGCACGATTCGTTTCTGGAATACAACGGAAAAGAATCTGTAATCGAATCATTTACAGGCAAATCACTCGTTCAGCAGGAGCCTGACGCAAGTTCGTTTCCAAACGGAGGCATCCGCGCCACATTTGAAGCCCGCGGATACACAGCCTGGGACCCTACCTCTCCTGTATTCATTCAGGAGGACACTCTTTGCATCCCCACAGTATTTGTTTCTTATACAGGCGAAGCACTGGACTATAAGACACCTCTGAAGAAGGCCATCAACGCCGTCTCCGATGCCGCACTCCCAATCTGCCGCCTGTTCGACCCCGATGTCAGGAAAGTATATGCATATCTCGGGTGGGAACAGGAGTATTTCCTCGTAGATGAAGACCTTTATGCCGCAAGACCGGATCTCGCACTGACAGGCAGGACACTCATCGGCCACGCCTCATCCAAGAGCCAGCAGCTCAATGACCACTACTTCGGCGCCATTCCGCCCAGAGTGGCGGCCTTTATGCGTGAAATAGAAACGGAAGCCTACAGACTCGGCATCCCTATCAAGACACGCCACAACGAAGCAGCCCCCAACCAGTTCGAATTCGCCCCCATCTATGGCGAAATGAATCTGGCCAACGACCAGAACCAACTGATGATGAACATTATGCAGAAAGTTGCGCGCAAGCACGGCTTCGTGGCTCTTCTGCACGAAAAGCCATTTGCCGGAGTGAACGGCAGCGGCAAGCACAACAACTGGTCTCTCGGTACCGACAACGGCACTATGCTTCTGGCTCCCGGTAAGGACTATATGGGTAATCTGCAGTTCCTTACTTTCTTTGTCAACACCCTCGCAGCCGTCCAGAAACACAACGGACTGCTCAAGGCCTCCATAGCGTCCGCCACCAATGCCCACCGGCTTGGTGCCGCAGAAGCGCCTCCAGCCATAATATCGGCATTTCTTGGCCGCACGATGACCGAAGTGCTCCGCAAACTCCGCGATCTTCCTGCCGACACCCCTGTAGAAATAGCGGGAAAGACGGGCAAATCGGTTGGCCTGGTTGAAATCCCGCAGATATTTGTGGACAATACGGACCGTAACAGAACATCTCCTTTCGCCTTCACAGGCAACAGGTTCGAGTTCCGTGCCGTCGGCTCAAGCGCCAACTGTGCCGGCGCAATGATAACTCTCAACGCCGCAGTAGCCGACCAGCTGCGCGACTTCAAGAAAGAGGTGGATGCAAGACTCACCGAAGGCAAGAGTATCAACATCGCAGTGATGGAGTCTCTGAAACCTCTTATTGCATATATACTGGATGTCATCTGCTTCGACGGCAACGGATATACGGAAGAGTGGAGAAAGGAAGCATCCCGCCGGGGTCTCGACACTGTGGACAGCGTGCCCGAGATGTTCAAATGTTTCACATCGCCCGAATCCGTGGCAATGTTCGAGCGCACAGGCGTCTATACCAGAGTGGAACTTGAGGCCCGCAACGAAGTCAAGTGGGAGACTTACAGCAAAAAGATTCAGATTGAGGGCAGGGTGTTCAGCCGCATAGCACTCAACCACATAATACCCGTGGCAATCGGATATCAATCCAAGGTTCTGGAAAACATCAAGCTTCTGAAAGAGACTTTCCACGAAGATTTCAATACAATGGCTTCGGTGGAAATAGAGATAGCGGAGCATCTCTCACGCCACATAACTGACGTAAGAAACAACATAACAGATATGACAGATGCACTTGCAAAGGCCCGCAGAATCGAAGGTGCATACGAAAGAGCCGTGGCATTCCAAGCCATTGCGAACCGTTTCGAGCGTATCAGGAAGTCCATCGACTCCCTCGAGGAAATCGTTGACAACGAACTCTGGCCTCTGCCTAAATACAGAGAACTGCTCTTTACAAACTGAAACTGTCAAGAACCGCTCCTTTTGCTGAACGTACTTCAACGTTGAGCGACTTTTTGGTAACAGTAATGATGGCAGCCGCGCAGTCGTCGGTAGCTTTGAGATTCATTACTTTTTTGTGGATTCCGTCGTTGTACATCGCTTCCTCCGGAACACGATACTTTCTGCCCGATGAGCCGATATCAAGATACCAGGTGCCGTCCACATTTTCCGTTCGGGAATATTTGTGGTCATGACCGCCGATAAAGAGGTTTACGCCGGCTTCCCTGAACGCTTCAACCCAGAGAGGGCGCATATATTTTGATACACCTGAATCAGTTTCGTTTGAGCCATAAACAGACTTGTGACCGAAAGCCACCAGATACTTGTATTTTCCTTTCATCTTTGATGCAACCTGCTTTAGCCATTCGGCCTGGGCATTGTACTTCTCAGAGATTGTAGTGTTGGAGTCGCCGGTATCAAGTCCCACGAAAAGAACGTTTCCGTAAAGGAAATAATAATTGGAATTGAGACACTGCTCAATCCCATTTTGAGGATTGCAGAACAAGGAATTGTAGCCTGCAGGAGTCTGCATCATATGAATATGGCCGTTCTCCATCTTGTGGCCCCAGTATTCGTGATCACCGGGAGTTCCCGCGTGGAGATGTCTTCTGAAGAACGGATGGCCCAGAGCCCACTCCCACTCCTTTTCCGAACAGCCGTAGTCGGTATAGTCTCCGCTGCAGATTGAGAGCAGCGGCTGAGCCCCGGTAAGGGAATCCACGGCAGACAGAAGCGGGTATGTATTTGCATTGAACGCAGGCTGGAAATCCACGAAAGCTATGAATTTCCACTCTCCGCAATCTTCCGGCGGGGCTGTGCGGAAACGTCCTTCTTCGGAAACGCTGTCACCCAGCCGGACACGATAGAGATATTCGCATCCCGGATTGAGGCCTGAAAGTGGAACACGGCAGGCATATCCTTCCCATCCGCTCACCGAAGGATCGTGCTCTTCAATTTTCCACGGAGATTCGACCGGAGTAAGGAGAATGGCTTCGCTGAAGAGAGTGTCAGTCGGGCAAGTCAGTTCCAGAAGGCTTCCGGGGCTGTCACAATGCCAGTTTATCCCGACCTGGGAAGACGCATCCTCTCCGGGTGAAGCGACGATGAATCTGAATACCGTCAGAAAAAAACAGAGAATTTTCATCTCAGAATGTGTACTTTACGCCGATGGACGCATTGAATCCGCCATAACTGAAGCTGCCGCCGCGTCTGATATATTCGTGATAGCCGTTGCAGAAAATGTCCCATTCGAAACGGCTGTTTATGAAAATGCCCCAGTCTTCGTTGAAATTGTAGCCGAGCCACGCTTTGAGGCCCAGATCCAGATAGAAGAGTCCTTTTCTGTCTCTTCCGTCAATCCCCACTTTTGAATAGGAAATCACCGGACCGGCAGCAAGGCCTATATTGAAATCGTCACCGGCCACAAGATAGGGAGCCAGAAACAGATTTGACTCACCGGTACCGTCTATGTCGGCAGATGGAATCTCATCCTTCATCCTGTATGGGATATAGAGGTCGAACTCCCCGGTAAGGCCGAAGCGGTCATCCAGGCTGCGATTCACGAACAGTGCTATCTGATTGCTTTCCTGATTGACAGTATAGTTGGTGTTGTCGTAGTTGATTTTCATAAGTTTGCTGGCATATCCGAAGGATGCGCCCATGCTCCAGTCGTCTTCCTGGGCCGATACGCTTGAAATGCAGCATATAAGAGCTGCCATTAATAAAATCCGCTTCATTTTATAATTCATCTTATTTGTTTATACATTATTGCCTGATAATCTATCCCTGTCCCTGCGATTTGACCTCTATCGGGCCCCGGGAGGGATCGTATCCCGAGTGTTTGAGACGGCGCACATACACCCTGCCGCCGCTGGAAACGTAGAGATTGTTGCCTATAAATGCCAGAGCGTCAACAGAGCGTGAGGGAAGGGTCAGAATGGCACGTACACGTCCGTTCTGATCGCATACCTGCACGCCGGTAGGAGTGGCGACGAAGAGATTTCCGGCAGTATCGAAGGCCATATCGCGCGCTACGTAGCCTTTGCAGCTGTTGTCGGGGTTGTGAAGATAGTAGAACTGCTCCTGCGCACGGCGTGAGCCGTCGGGCATTATGATGCTGTTCATAATCCAGGCTGAATTCTCTTCCGCCACTGCCACCATCTTTCCTGTAGGATACACGGCTTCGGTGCAGGGCTTCGAAAGCCGCTCCATCACTTCGCGGGAAGGATTTTCCACGAGCTGCCAGGATACCTCACGCTCATCTCCCTTCCCGAGAAGGGACTGAAGCATATCGTTGCGCGACTCCCCTGCCTTTACAGGTTCGGGCCAGCCTTTCCAGAGCCATCTCATTGCGTCTGGAAACATCTGCGTGCCGTGATACACACTGTGACCGCCCCTGTCCCAATGGGCGATCTCCTCATATCCGGCAAAATCCAGGGCGGACTCCATCAGCAGGTTCTGCTCCCACCACTCTCCGAAAAGAGGGTTCCAGGCATCTTTCATTCCGTCCTGGAGGAATATTCGGATAGGTTTCGGCTCGGTCTTGCGTACCAATGCGGGATAGTCGTTGCCACCTCTCATCGAGACGTATGTGCCGACGCTGCTATAGACGCGGCTGAAGAGGTCCGGCCTTTCCCATGCAGCGGTGAAGGCCGCAATGCCGCTGCTGCTGGCGCCCGTTATTGCCCTGTCCTTGGCATCGCGGGATATTGTCACGGGAAGTCCTTCAGGGGTCTTCAGCGATTCGGCCAAAGGCAGGACCTCGGTCTCAAGGAAACGGGCGAAGGTTCCGTCCATCCGGTCGAATTCGTTGCTGCGGTTGTACCGCACTACATTCCCGTTCTCATCGTATGTGGTGCCGCTCTGAACAAAAACCCCTATCGCAAGAGGCATCTCCCCGCGGAGAATGAGATTGTCCAGAACAGTTGTGGCCTGAAAGAGAATTCCGTCCATACAGACGAGCAGGCAGGCGGGCCTTGACGCATCGTAGCCGTGCGGGATATATACCTTGACGTTGCGTACGGTATTCGGGTAAATCTTAGAATTATCTATCTGACAATCTATTATAACACCCTTGAGCGAATCTGCCACAGGAACGAAGGCCGGATCGGAAGGATAGCTGGCATTATGCACCATCTCCTGTCCCCGTAGGCCGGACGGCAGAACAAGTGTCAGAATAAGGGCGGAAAGCAGTGCGATTTTATTTCTCATACTACAGGTCATATTACAGGAATTTCAAACTGCCTCCGGAAGCATCCACCTTGAGTTCCACTTCCCTGCCCTCATAAAGACTGTAATTCGGGTGCTCGTGGCCGCAGGAGAAGCCGTATAGTACAGGTTTGTCGAGATCTTTCGTATAGTCATCGATGAGGTCGAGTACCTTCCTCTGCCACTCATCCTGTCCGCCGATATCGGTGAACTGTCCTACTATCAAGCCTTTGATGCGCTTCAGATAGCCCCCTTCCCTTAGGGTGTTGAGCATACGGTCAACAGTGTACATACGCTCGTCAATGTCTTCTATGAAGAGAATCGTGTCCTCGTCGAAATGATTTTCATACGGAGTGCCGAGGGTGGATATCATAAGCGCCAGATTGCCACCGAAAAGGCGTCCTCTCGCACAACCCGGCCTGCTGTATTTGTGAGGGCCGCTTTCGTATCCCGTCAAGGTTCCGAAAAGAGCATCGTGAAGAGCCTCTTCGGAGATTCGGGCATCTTTTTCCGTACCGAACGGATTGAGCGAAGGCATTGCACCGTGAATCGACTCGATGCGGCGCGTGCCGAGCATGGCGTGGAATATTGTGATGTCGCTGAAGCCGACAATCCATTTCGGATATCTGACAAAGAGACTCTTGTCCAAGGCGGAAACTGTATGCATTGAGCCATATCCGCCTCTGAATGAGATTATTGCCTTTACATCAGGATCTTTGAGCGCTTCCTCTATGTCTGAGGCACGATCGGCCGGAGTGCCTGCGAAATCTCCCGGAAGAACGTCAAATATGTGCTTTCCGAGTTTTATCTTGAGTCCCCAGGATTCGAGGAGATTCTTCCAGTATTCGGACTTGACGGCCTCCGGCTTAGGGCAGGAAGCCATTGCAAGAATGGCGACTGTATCGCCCTTCTTCAAAAATTCGGGTCTGAGATATTGTTCCATATCCATAATTGAAGTTAAAATGCGAATTTAACAATTATTTTCCATAATATGGTTATCTTTGCACGATAGACATTATTAAGAATTACGAGACAGCTATGTATTCAAACGGCAAACTGTATGTCGCCCACTCCGAAAGCGGCGAAATTGACATCATCGGCTCCATGGCCAACCGCCACGGACTGATTGCCGGTGCCACCGGAACCGGTAAAACCGTTACCCTCCAAGTTCTTGCAGAAACCTTCTCGCAGGCGGGAGTTCCTTGCTTTATGGCTGATATGAAGGGCGACCTTTCCGGTATAAGCCGTGAGGGACGCCTGAGCGGCTTCATCGAAAAGAGATGTCAGGAATTCGGAATAGCCGACCCCAAATTCGAAGGCTGCCCGACGAGATTCTTCGATGTCTTCTCTGAGAAAGGGTTCCCGATGCGCACAACCGTTTCTGCCATGGGTCCTCAGCTCCTTTCAAGGCTTATGGATCTCAATGAAGTCCAAAGCGGTGTTCTCAACGTGGTCTTCAAGGTTGCCGACGACAACAATCTTCTCCTCATAGACCTGAAAGACCTCAAGATGATGCTGGATTTCGTGGCGAAGAATTCAACCCGGCTGACAACCGCATACGGCAACGTTTCCTCTGCCAGCATCGGCGCCATACAGCGCTCTCTGCTTGCCATCGAAAGCGAAGGCGGTGAGAGTTTCTTCGGAGAGCCGGCTTTCGACGTGGAAGACCTCATAGACACAGAAGGAGGCCGCGGCGTGATGAACGTCCTTGCCGCAGACAGGCTGATGCTCAACCCGAAGCTCTATTCCACATATCTGCTATGGCTTCTCACGGAGCTCTACGGCCGTCTGCCCGAAGTGGGTGATATGGAGCTCCCGAAACTGGTTTTTTTCTTCGACGAAGCCCATATGCTCTTCGACGGAACGTCAAAAGCACTTGTCTCCAAGATAGAACAGGTTGTACGCCTCATACGTTCGAAGGGCGTAGGAATATATTTCATCACACAGTCTCCTTCCGACATACCTGTGGAAATCCTCGGCCAGTTGGGCAACCGCATTCAGCACGCCCTTCGCGCCTTCACTCCTCAGGACCAGAAGACGGTAGTCGCCGCAGCCCGTACATTCCGTGCCAATCCGGCATTCAAGACGGAAGATGCCATTATGGACCTCGGCACAGGAGAAGCACTCGTCTCGCTTCTCGATGAAAAAGGCTCGCCAAGCGTAGTGGAACGCGCCCGCATCCTTTTCCCTCTCAGCCAGATAGGAGCAATAACAGACGCAGAGAGAGAGCAGGTCAACAGTCTTGCGCCACGCCGCATCAAAGAGTACTCTGATTTCTTCGACCGCGAAAGCGCATACGAAGTGCTTACAGAGGTCAACGAAAAGGTTGAAGAAGCGAAAGAGGCCGAACGCCTGGCGAAAGAGCAGGCTGCAGCTGAAAAGGAAGCCCGCAGGGAGGAAGAGAGAAAGGCAAAGCAGAGTTCCCGCCTCAAACGGACAATATTCGGCACGATTCTTGGCGCTGCCGCAACAAGCTTCGCACGTTCAATGGGCACTCAGGTGGCGAGGAATGTGGTTGGCAAATCCACATCGAAGTCCGGTGCAGGAAAGTCTTCTGCGGCCGCTTCCCTTTTCGGCAGAGCCGCAAAGACCGCCACTACCACCGCTACGCGCAAAGTCACGGAAGAAATACTCAAAAGCATTCTGAAATAGAGATTCCCAATTTTTATGACATCGTTCTTTCTTGCCATATACAGATTTTTCAGATCAC
Source organism: Candidatus Cacconaster caballi (assembly GCA_018065695.1). Classification (GTDB taxonomy): domain Bacteria; phylum Bacteroidota; class Bacteroidia; order Bacteroidales; family UBA932; genus Cacconaster; species Cacconaster caballi. The sequence goes on from JAGHST010000016.1 coordinate 15,501, forward strand.
ATAGAATCGTTTTCTACGTCTCCCTTCTGTCATCACTGGCAGTCTTCATATTTTTCGGTCTTCAGATAAAGCTTGAGGAGAATATCTCGACTCTCCTCCCAAAGACCGAAAAGAGTTCGGACTGCGCCATCGCATTCAGCAACGTAAAAGTCAAGGACAAGATATTTCTCGAAGTGGTTCCGAAAAACGGACAGTCGCCTGCGGAAACGGCAGTCGCAATGGACAGCTGTATGGCCCTGCTCATTGGCAACGACGACAGGGGGTTCATCGGCAATTGCCTCTACAGAATTGACACAGACGATATCATGAACCTCGTGTATTATGGTATGGATGCATTTCCGTGCCATTTTTCCGAGGCCATCGAATCTGCTTTCGATACTCTTCTCACCGTGAAGACCTTCGAAGAAGCAGCTTCCGGCAGTTCTCCTTTGGAACTTCCTCAAACCGGATTCGCTCTGATTGACAGCCATCTCTTCGCCCCTGACAGCGCATTTGCCCTGGCATTCATTTCTCCCGGATTCGATGCTCTCGACTCCAAGACCGGCAATGCTTTCGAAACATATATCTCCAGAAATCTCAAGCAGTTCGAGAAGACAAATCCCGGTTTCGAAGTCTGCTACCACGGTTCTCCCATCGAAGGAACTTTCAATTCGAGGCAGATAAAGAAAGACATATACGGATCGGTCGGAATCTGCCTTATTATCATCTGCATTTTTATTGCGCTGAGTTTCAGATGCAGAAGTACACTCCTGCACCTTCTGCTGCCGGTTGTTTACGGCACCTTCTTCTCCCTTGCCTGCATAAAATGGATTATAGGCAGTCTTTCCATCATAGCCCTCGGCATAGGTGCGATAGTGCTCGGGGTGGCGCTCAGCTACTGCCTGCACGTCATCACGCACCACAAGTTCGTAAGTGATGTGGAAACCATCATAAGAGACCAGGCCAAACCGGTCTGCCTTGGCTGCATCACCACAATAGGCGCATTCGCAGGTCTGCTTTTCACCTCCAGCGACCTTCTCAAGGGCTTCGGCATATTCGCATCGCTTGCCCTTGTCGGCACCACTTTCTTCGCGCTTGCATTCCTTCCGCAGTTCTTCAACGAGAGGAACACTGCCCGCAATGAACGCATCTTCGGATGGATAGACCGCTTCAACTCCCTGCAGCCGGACAAAAACAGATACATTGTCTCTGCAATGGTGTTGATTGCATTGGTCGGCATTGCATTCTCCGGCAAGGTCAAATTTGACAGCGATCTCAACAACATAGGATACAAGGAGCCAAAAGTTGTGGCTTCCGAAAAGCTTTATGCCGAACACGTCAACGGCTCTTCGTTCAATATGTTCTTCGCTGCCCATTCCTCAGATCAGGACAGTGCGATAGTCATCAGCAGAAACTTGCGTCCGACGCTTGACTCTCTGAAAAGCGCGGGACTCATCAACAGTTACAGCGGAGCCGACGCTTTCCTGATTCCTTACGAAGAGCAACTCTCCAACATAGAAAGGTGGAAGGCCTATTGGACTCCCGAGAGAAAGGCATCGGCCTTTTCAGTGCTGAAAGAGACCTCGGACAGATACGGATGGAATGAATCCACAGGGTTCGATATTCCTGAAACGTTCCGTCTTATGACAGAGGCGGAGTTCTCCCCTGTCTCCCTGTATGAATACGGTGCGCTTCCTGAAGGACTTATGTGCAATTTCGTGGAGCAGAATGCCGACGGATGGCTCGTCTTCACAAGCGTTCAGATGGATCAGGCGAACAAGATGCAGGTATGCGATGCCATTGCCTCACAGGAAGGAATGATAGTTCTCAATCCTTTCTACTACACCGGCGATATGGTTGAAATCGTGCACAGCGATTTCAACATCGTACTGCTTGTTTCCTCAATATTCGTCTTCCTGGTGCTGCTTCTCTCATTCAGAAGCCTGACAGTCTCCATAATAGCCTTCCTGCCTATGCTGCTCAGCTGGTATATACTGCAGGGCATAATGGCGCTGACCGGCCTGGAATTCAACCTCATCAACATTATGATATCGACTTTCGTCTTCGGTATCGGAGTCGATTACAGCATATTCGTGATGACAGGTCTTCTCGGTCAGGCACAATGCGGAGACAGCCAGTTGCTGCTCTGCCACAAGTCGGCCATATTCTTCTCCGGCATCTCGCTCATTGTCGTAATCGGCTCTCTGGTATTTGCCACACACCCGGCTATCCGTTCGACAGGAGTAACTTCCATCATAGGAATGGTCACAACAATTCTTATTACCTACATTCTGCAGCCTCTTCTCTTCAGAGTGGCACTCAAGAGCGGATTCCTGCGCAAAAAAGTATTGAGACAGAAATGAAACGCATCATCCTTTCAATAATCGCCATCATATCAGGTATTTCCCTGAATGCTCAGAGCGGCGAGGAAATCATCGGCCGTATAGCGAAAGCCGGCGAAAAAGGCTTCACCATAGAACGTAAGTTCAATGAAGTCCGCAAATCGGCCGGCAAAAAGGCTGTCACCCTTGACGGAGACCTCAAATGGAAAGACGGCAATCTGGTTATGGATTACTCCAACGGCGAACACTTCAGCATAGAAGGCACCCGGATGACAATCAGACGCGGCGGCAAGCAGCAGGTTTTCGACCTGACGAAGAATATGATGATGAAGGCACTCAGCCACGCCCTGACCTACTCTTTCGAAGGAAAGCTGATGGAGCTTTCCAAAGAGCAGAACACCAACCTTGTAGCCACCAGAGATGGAAAAGAATACGTCGTAACCCTCAATGCCACCAGGAAAGCGGCTCGCGGATACAATCGCATCGTGGTACGCTACGATACCGCCACCTGCTGCATCAAATCAATGATTATGGACGAGTTCAACGGAACATCCACCTCCTACACCATCGAATAGGAAGGACGCGCGATGGAAGACTTCCGCAGAAGTTTCGAAGAGTTCCTCGAACGCGAAAAAGTGGACTACAGCCTTTCTCAGGAAGGGCTGTACCTGTTTACGGGCAAATCCGTCAAGGTGGCGCTCGTACCTTTATCGGGACCTTTTCCCTCAGAGCCCCTGCCCGGTACGATTCATCTCTACGAGGATATATGGAGACGTGACGGAGGAAACGTCAGAAAACGGCTTCTCGCCCACCTCGGAAGGTGGCGCAGCATTTTCGCCCGCAACTGTCTGGCGGTGAAGTTAGACACTCCGACCGCCAACTCTTTCCTGCAGGAATATCATACCTACGGTGCTGCCAGAAGCAAATACCGCTACGGGCTTATGTATAAAGAAGAACTGGTGGCTGTCGCCAGTTTCTCCAGCGGACGTCCTATGCTGCGCGACGGCATCCCGGTGAAATCTTTCGAATGGATAAGATACGCTTCCCTTCCCCAGTCAAGGATTTGCGGCGGAATGGGCAAACTTCTTCAGGCATTTGTCAACGACGTTCATCCCGAGGAGGTTATGTCGTACGCAGATTTGGAATGGTCTGACGGTGGAGTCTATCGCACTCTCGGCTTCACTCCGGCGGGATATCGTCCACCGGTTGATTTCGCCGTTGACACCTCTGACTGGAACCGTATTTCGGTAAGGAAACTCTCAAATGACAAAAAATACCGCCGGATGGATACCGGCGGCAATTTTCAGATTATTTCAAATCTGGGAAGCATCAAATATCTCAGGCGATTCTGACCACCGTGTCTCTGCGGTTTCGCGACAGATGCAGTTTCAGGTGTGCTCCTTCGGGAATCCCCTCCAGAATACATTCCGACACAGGATCTTCCACATAATGCTGGATGGCACGCTTAAGAGGTCTTGCACCCATCTGAGGGTCGAATCCCTCTTCTGCAATGAACTTTCTCGCTGCAGGCATTATCGTCAGGGAGTAGCCCATAAGGGCCATCCGCTTGTGAAGGTCACGCAATTCTATGTCGATTATCTTATAGATGTCTTCCTGCGTAAGTGAATTGAAATAAATCTGTTCGTCCAGACGGTTCAGGAATTCAGGCGTGAATACCTTGCCGAGGGCCTTGTCTATGATGCTGCGGCGGGAGTCCTCCTTCCTCTTTGCCGAATCAGTGACAAATCCCACTCCGCCGCCGAAGTCACGTATCTCGCGGGAACCGATGTTCGAGGTCAGAATCAGGACGGTGTTGCGGAAATCCACATAGCGTCCGGCACTGTCAGTCAGACGTCCCTCATCAAGCATCTGCAGCAGCATATTGAAGATATCGGGATGGGCCTTCTCCACTTCGTCCAGCAAGACCACAGAGTAAGGCTTGCGGCGTACCTGCTCGGAAAGCTGACCTCCCTCGTTGTAGCCGACATATCCCGGAGGGGCGCCTATGAGCCTGCTCGAAGAGAATTTCTCCACATATTCGCTCATATCGATTCGGATGATATTATCCTGCGAATCAAACAGAAATTCCGCTATCTTCTTGGCAAGATGGGTTTTGCCGACACCGGTCGGTCCCAGGAAGAGAAATGTGCCTATAGGTTTGTCCGGGTTCTTCAATCCGGCGCGATTGCGGCGGATGGCGCGCACCACCTTGCTCAGAGCATCATCCTGCCCCACAACGACTCCTTTCAGGATTTTCTCCATATTGAGAAGTCTCTCCCCTTCTCCTGCAGCAACTTTAGAGACAGGTATACCAGTCATCAATGAGACCACCTCGGCGATGTCTTCCGCTGTCACTTTCTTCACCTGCTCTTCGCTCTTTTCAGCATCCAGAGAGGCCTCCATTTCGGATTCCTCTTGCTTTTCGATAAGGTGCAGCCGCGCCGCGCGCTTGAAATCTCCGCTTCTTGCAGCTTCGCGTTTCTCTTCGCGCAGCAGGGCCATTCTGTCTTCGGCTTCCACAGCCTTCTGCGGCACTTTCATATCACCTATATGAGCCCTGGCTCCGGCCTCATCCAGCACGTCTATTGCCTTATCAGGCAGGCATCTGTCAGGTATATATCTTTGAGTCAAAGATATGCAGGCTCTGAGCGCAGATTCGTCATATATTACGGAGTGATATTCCTCGTAGCGTCCTCTGATGCCTTCGAGTATGGCCAGAGTCTGGTCGAAATCGGTAGGATTCACGACAACTTTCTGGAACCTTCTCTCAAGGGCGGCATCCTTTTCAATATGTTCACGATATTCGTCAAGTGTCGTGGCTCCGATGCATTGCACCTGTCCCCGGGCAAGAGCCGGCTTGAGAAGGTTGGCGGCATCAAGAGAGCCAGGAGACGAACCGGCGCCTATCAGAGTGTGCAGTTCATCTATGAAAAGTATGATGTCCGGATCTTTCTTCACCTGCGAAATGATGGACTTGATGCGCTCCTCGAACTGGCCGCGATATTTCGTGCCGGCCACGACTGCTCCCAAATCCAGAGTTATAACTCTCTTGTTCAGCAGCGTGCGGGGAACGCGCTTTCCCGCTATGCGCTGTGCAAGGCCCTCCACTATCGCAGACTTGCCGCTGCCGGACTCTCCGATGAGCACCGGATTGTTCTTCTTCCGCCTGCTGAGTATCTGTGCGATGCGTTCAATCTCCTGAGAGCGACCGATGACGGGATCCAATTCGCCGCTTCGTGCAGCAGCAGTCAGGTCATAGCCATACGTATCCAGCATAGAGGAGCCTGCGGCTTTTTCTTTCGCAGAGTTTCCACCCGAATGCGGAGCTTCGGCAAATTCCGTCTCCCCGGCTTCGTTGTCGATATTTTCAAGAAGGTTCCGGATGGCATCCGGTATCCTTTCCAGAGCAATGTCGGAGTTTTCCAGAGCTGTCGTGCAGGCGCCGCTCCAATTCGCAAAAATCTCGGCCATAAGATGGGCCGGAGTCATTTGTGTAAGGTGGAGCCGCCGGCAGGAGGCAATGATTTCCTGAGACTTTTCACTCAAAGAGACGCTGCCTCTTTTTTCGAAAGGAATCGGAAGAGGGGCCATTATCTTGGCTTCTATCTCCTGTTTCATCTTCTTGACGTCGGCTCCCAGACCTGTCAGAACAGACACGGCATCGGACTCCTTATATCTCAATATGCCGAGAAAGAGGTGGTCGGGTGTCGCTATCAGACTTCCAAGCCGGGCAGCCTCCTCCAAAGCATAGTTGACTACAATTTTTATCTCGTTTGAATATTCCATCACTGAAAGGCCTGAAGGCCGTTGAAATCGTTCGCAATTTAGTTATTATTCCGCAAAAAAACTATTTGGTTTTGACGTATGGATTTCGTAACTTTACATCTTATAAGAAACCTTAAAATAGAATGGATTTTGAAGAGAATGTCGGAAGAATAATTCCGATTAACATTGAGAACGAGATGAAGTCCGCATACATAGATTACTCTATGTCTGTGATAGTTGCACGCGCCCTGCCGGATGTGAGGGACGGCCTCAAACCGGTACACCGCAGAGTGCTTTTCGGAATGGACTCTCTTGGAGTGACCTTCAGTCAGGGTGTGAAGAAGTCCGCCCGCATCGTGGGCGATGTCCTTGGAAAGTATCATCCGCACGGAGATTCAAGCGTTTACGAAGCGATGGCGCGTCTTGCACAGCCTTGGAATATGAGATATATGCTGGTTCACGGACAGGGAAACTTCGGCTCCGTGGACGGCGACCCTGTAGCGGCGATGCGTTACACCGAAGCCAAACTCCAGAAACTTGCCGAAGAGGTTCTTGCCGATATGGACAAGGACACCGTGGATTTTATGCCGAACTTCGACGAGTCTCTTCAGGAGCCTACGGTTCTGCCGTCAAAGGCACCGCTGCTGCTTATGAACGGAGCCAGCGGCATAGCCGTCGGTATGGCCACCAATATGGCTCCGCACAACCTTTCCGAAATATGTGACGCAATTTGCGCATACATAGATGACAATGACATAAGCCTCGATGGCCTTATGGAGCACATCAAGGGCCCGGACTTCCCTACCGGCGGCATCATTCAGGGCACACGCGGCATCCGCGAAGCCTTCGAGACCGGACGAGGCCGCATAGTGATACGTTCGAAGACCAACATCGAAGTGGCTTCCAACGGACGCGAGACAATAGTCGTAACTGAAATTCCTTATGCCGTAAACAAGCGCGAGCTGATTGAAAAGATTGCAGAGCTCGTGGAAGAAAAGAAGATAGACGGCATCTCATACATCAACGACGAAAGCGACAGGGACGGTATGCGCATAGTCATCAGGCTGAAGCAGGGAGCGCCTTCCAACGTTGTGCTCAACACCCTCTTCAAGATGACCCCGCTTCAGTTCAGCTTCTCTGTGAACAACGTGGCGCTTGTGGACGGCCGTCCGCGCCAGCTGAACCTCAAGCAGCTCATCAAATATTTCGTGCGCCACCGCCACGAAGTCGTCGTAAGACGCACGAAATTCGATCTCAACAAAGCGGAAAAGAGAGCTCACATACTCGAAGGCCTCCTCAAGGCCCTTGACATCATAGATGAGATAATAGCCCATATCCGCGCTTCCAAGACCGTTGCCGATGCAAGGGACGGACTTGTGGAGAAGTTCGGCTTCACGGCGGAACAGGCAGACGCCATAGTCGAAATGAAGCTCCGCCAGCTTACCGGTCTCGAAAGGGACAAACTTCAGGCTGACTACGATGAACTTCTCAAGTTCATAGATTACTGCAGGAAGGTACTTGCCGACGAAGGTCTTCAGATGCAAATCATCAAAAACGAACTCTCGGAACTCAAGGCGAAATACGGAGATCCGCGCCGCACCGAAATCGAACTCTCCGCAGAGGACTTCAATCCGGAAGATTTCTATCCAGACGAGGATGTGGTCATCACGGTATCGCACTTCGGCTACATAAAGCGCACTTCCCTGACCGAATACAAGGCTCAGAACCGCGGTGGAGTCGGCTCCAAGGGCAGCACCACAAGGGAAGAAGACTTCATAGAGCACATCTATGTAGCCAATATGCACAGTACTCTGATGCTTTTCACCCAGAGCGGAAAGTGCTTCTGGATCAAAGTGTACGAGCTTCCTGAAGGTACAAAGACCTCAAAGGGACGCGCAATCCAGAATATCCTCAATCTCACCACTGAAGACAGGATACAGGCTTATATCAACGTACGCAATCTCGGTGACGAAGAATACATCAATTCACACTATGTAGTTCTCGCCACATCGCGCGGTACAATCAAGAAGACTCTTCTTGAGGCATACTCTCGCCCGAGAGCAAACGGCATCATCGCAGTGAACCTACGCGAGGGTGACTCCCTTATCGGGGCGGAACTCACCAGCGGCGACTGCGACATACTTCTGGCAGGCCACGACGGCAAGTGCTGCCGCTTCCACGAAGCTGACGCGCGTTCAATCGGCCGTACCGCCTCCGGAGTCCGCGGCATCAACATTGAAGAGACAGACTCGGTTGTAGGTATGGTCTGCATAGATCCTGCCGAGCAGGCTGAAAACCCTAAAAACATACTGGTTGTCAGCGAAAACGGCTTCGGCAAGAGGTCTGAGCTCGAAGACTACAGGAAGACCAACCGCGGCGGCAAGGGAGTCAAGACCATCAACATCACACCGAAGACAGGCTCGCTTATTGCACTGAAAGCCATAAGGGACGACAATGATCTTATGATAATCAACAAGTCTGGTATCACCATCAGAATGCCGGCTGCTGACATCAGGACAGCCGGAAGGGCCACACAGGGCGTCAAGCTCATCTCCCTCAGAGAAGGTGACAGCATTGCCGCAGTATGCGTGGTAAACCACGAAGACGAAGCTGAAGCGCCTGTCGAAGGCCTGAACGTTGAAACAAATGAAACGATAACTGTAAATGAACAATAACCAAAAACCAATTATGAAAAAAATTCTTATCGCATTGTCGCTTATCCTCTCCGTTACGATGGTAAGCGCCCAGCCAAGGAACGCAGAAGATGCAAAGAAGGCCGTTGACAAGGCCGTTGCCGCTTCTCAGGACGCCAAGAAATCCCAGAAGGCCGACACTTGGATCAAACTTGCCAAAGCATACGTCGAGGCATACGACCAGCCGAGCAGGAATGTCCTTACCGGCACACCGCGCACCGAAGTCAAGCTTCTTATCAAAGATCAGCAGATTCTCTCAAGCGAAGACAGGAAAGGTGCTGAAGAGACCTATTCAGTAGATGTTTATCAGAACAAGGACCTTTACTACAATGCCAACGGTCTGCTCGAGTTCTTCATCATCACAAAACCGGCTGTCGAGGGAGATCTCCTCTTCCTGGCTGAGCAGGCTCTCGGCAAGGCATTCGAACTTGATGCAAAAGGCTCGAAGAGAAAAGACATCGAAGCTTTGTACACCGACATTCTCGGCAAGTATTCCAATGAAGGTATTTCAAATTACCTTGCAGGCAACTTCGAAAAGTCTGCAGAACGCTTCGAAAAAGCATCAAACTGCTCCGAAACAGCACCTACAATCAAGAAATTTGACGGAACCAATGCATATTACACAGCTCTCGTATCACAGATGGCAGGCAAATTCGACACCGCTGTCGAATTCTACAAGAAGTGTTCTGCAAACGGTTATTATCAGGAAGGCGGTGTATTCTCAAACCTCGCTGAAATCTATCGCCAGCAGCAGGATACCACCAGTTGGAAAGCCGCTTTGGAGGAAGGTTTCCAGAAATATCCTGAAAGTCAGGGCGTTCTCGTAGGTCTCATCAATCTTTACCGCGAAAGCGGAGACGATCCTCAGAAGATTTTCGAACTTCTCCACACAGCACAGGCAAACGAGCCTGAAAACGCAAGCCTCTTCTATGTTGAGGGTGACGTTTACAAGCAGCTCGGAGACGTTGAAAATGCAGCAAGGCTCTACGACAAGTCGTTCGAAATCAATCCTGAATATGTATTCGGCGTTCTTTCGAAAGGCGTTCTCTACTATGAGCAGGCAGTCAAGATTCAGGAAGAGGCAAATGCCGAACTTGACGACACCAAGTATATGGAACTTATCAAGAAGATGGACGAGACCCTGCTTGCAGCAATTGCTCCATTCGAAAAGGCATATTCAATCACTGCTGACGAAGAAATCAAACGCGGAGTTGCCGAATATCTGAAGAACATCTTCTTCCGTTTCCGCGACAAAGGTGAAGAATATCAGCAGCAGTACGAAAAGTACAACAAGCTTGCATCAGAAGGCGTACAGCCTGCCGAATAATTCAATATTCGAAAAGAGCTGAAGTCTGCATTCTTGGCAGACAAGTGAGAGACGCTTGGGAATCCGATTTCCCGAGCGTTTCGTTTACTGTATTGAAGGCCAGATGTGGAGTATTGTTATGTTCGCTCAAATGGCACAGAAAAATATCCTTCAGTGCCGCGTTGTTTGCCTTCCGTATGAGAGAAGCCGTCTGTTCATTGGAAAGATGGCCGATGCCGGAAGCTATTCGCGCCTTCAATTGGGGCGGATAGATGCCGCCGAAAAGCATATCCACATCGTAATTCGCTTCAACTATGAGGTGGTCGGCTTTCGAAGCATAGAAGACAGCGTCATCCGTAACTTCGCCAAGATCCGTCATCACAGTGAAGCGCTCACCGGATATGACAATATGATATCCCACCGTCTGAGTAGCGTCGTGAGGTACTTCAAACGGAGTTACGCTTACACCGCATATCTCTTCGCTCTGCCCCTCAGTCAGATAGTGGACACACCCGGTCATCTTGCCCATTGTGCAGAAATTGTGGCTGAGAGCCTTGTGCAGTGTGCGGGTGGCATACACTGGTTTACGGAAACGCTGGGTGAAGAGTCCCAGACTCCTGATGTGATCCGCGTGGTCGTGTGTCACGAGAATGAAATCTATCGAATCGAACGGAATGCCGACCTCCGCAAGTCTCTTCCGGATGGTTCTCCCCCCTATCCCTACATCAATGAGAAAAGCAACGGATTCATTGCCTATATAGTAGCAATTTCCGTTGCTTCCGCTCGAAAGACTCACAAATCTTACCATCAGAATCCTTTAAAGACTTTCGATGATCGCACTGAATATCCTCTCCATCTTATCGGCAGCGGCATCAGCCTGATCTATGACATCCTGCCCGTCATTGAGATGAGTTTCCTTATTGGAAACGTTGGACATATTCGTGATAACGGACATTCCGAAAACCCTCATTCCAGAGTGACGGGCAACTATCACTTCGGGAACCGTTGACATTCCCACTGCGTCCGCTCCGATGGTATTGTAAAACCGCACTTCAGCCGGAGTCTCGTATGAAGGGCCCGGATTGGCAAGATAGACGCCTTCCCTGACATCTATTCCAAGCATCGCCGCAGCCTTGCGGGCTTCAAATATCAATGTGCGGTCGTATGCGCTTGTCATATCGGTGAATCGCTCGCCGAACTCTTCAAAATTCGGCCCTATCAGGGGATTTGGAAGGAGATTGATATGGTCGCTGATAATCATAAGGTCTCCTACGCTGAAGAAAGGATTTATGCCTCCGGCCGCATTTGAGACAAACAACGTCTTTACACCAAGCCGCGCCATGACTCTTACGGGCAATGTAACCCTCTCCATCGGATAGCCTTCGTAGTAGTGGAAACGGCCCTGCATTGCACATACAAGTTTGCCTGCAAGCATACCTACAATCAGATTGCCTTTATGTCCTATTGCTGTGGATTTGGCAAAATTCGGGATATCGGAATATGGAATAACCGCTTCGGCTGCAATCTTATCTGCAAGATTGCCCAATCCGCTGCCAAGCACGATGCCCACCTGAGGTGTCTTACCGCAGATTCTCGTTTTGATATATTCTACGGCTTCGTCGATTTTCTTTACTCTTTCGTCCATATATTCAATTCATTTTTTTATAGTTTCCTTCAGCAGTCTGTTTGCATTCTCCAGAATCTCATCTTCCCCTGCCACTTTCCGGTTTTCCATAACAACGTTTCCATCGACAATCAGAGTGTCGAAGCAGGAGCTGTTGGCCGAAAATATGAAATTGCCGAGGAAATTGAAATCAGGCACGAAAGCCTCGCTGCGCTTATCCACAAGAGCAATGTCTGCAAGAGAGCCTTCCTCTATGCAGCCGGCATCAATTCCCAAAGCCCTCGCTCCGTTGGAGGTGGCAACTTCCATCAACCGGCAGAGCGGAAGAACGGTAGGATCCTCTCTCCAGGCTTTCTGCACCAGAGACATTGTCTTCATAGCCTCCCTCATATCCAGATTGTTGGATGAGGCGGCACCGTCAGTGCCCAGACATACATTGACACCGGCATCGCGCAGTTCGCAATATTTGAACTTGTAGCCCGAAGAAAGTTTCAGATTTGAATTTATATTGTGCACTACGGTCACTCCCCTTTCTCCAAGCATTTTCACGTCTGAGGGAGTCAGCCATACGCCGTGCGCCAGTATGGTTCTTTCGTCCAGCAGTCCCAGTTTGTCGAAGTGCTGTGCAGGTGTCATTCCGAACTTGACTTCATCTTCGTGCGTTTCTGCGGCTGTCTCCGCCAAATGTGAGGTGTATACAAGGCCGTTCTCTCTGGCGAAGTTCTTCGCCCACACAAGATTTTCCTCCGACACAGTATAGTCTGAATGGACAGAAACGCCCATTTTCACGCGCTCCGGCCATTTTTTGGACTCTTCAAAAAGCGCGATGCACTCTCTTTGCTGTCTTGCGATGGTCTCCGCATCGAAATTATCGAGAAAATTATAGGTGTGGAATGCTCTTATACCCATTTCCTCAGAGGCTCTAACCGCTGCAGGCACTCTCCAGTACATATCGAGGAAGCACGTTGTTCCTGTCTTGAACATTTCCAGGATGGCGAGTTTGGTGCCCCAGTAAATGATTTCGTCACTTAGACGGGATTCTATGGCCCACACGATATTCAGCCAGTTTTGCAGATACTCGTCTTCACATACACCGCGCATCATCGTCATAGCCGTATGAGTGTGCATATTTATGAAGCCGGGGACAGCCACCTTTCCCCTGCAGTCGAGAATTCTGTCGGCTCCCATTCTGTCAGCCTCCTGTGCATTATGCTCTGAGATTCTGGAGATACGGTTGCCGGTGACAAGAATGTCCACCTCTTTTCCATCAATTGTCGAAACAGATTTCAATAACAACTTTCCCATAATTCCATCTCCTATCAATCAGTATAAATTGAGCGAAATTAATAAAAATTTATGAAATTTGCAATATGAAAAAAATCGCAGACTGGTACAGAAAGCAAAGCGACACCACTAAAGCCTTGATATGGCTTGGCATCGTTGCTGCAATAGGAATCATCCTGAGATGGGACTATATCATGGAAAACGCCGCCCGCGGATTCGAATTCTACTCCAGGGGCGGCGATTAGCGGCTTTTTCGCAGCGCTGCTACTTGGCGAACGCCACGCTTCTTGTCTCGCGGATGACGGTGATCTTCACCTGACCGGGATAGGTCATTTCATCCTGTATGCGTTTGGCGATATCCGTAGAAAGTTCTTCGCACTGGGCATCCGACACTTCTTCCGCGCCGACTATCACTCGTAGTTCGCGGCCTGCCTGAATTGCATAGGTCTTTGTCACTCCTGGATGAGAGAGTGCGATGCCTTCCATATCCTTCAATCTCTTGATATAGGACTCAATAACCTCACGGCGGGCACCAGGGCGGGCTCCCGAGATGGCGTCTGCCACAAGTACGAGCGGCGCTATGAGAGACTGCATTTCAATCTCTTCGTGGTGAGCTCCGATGGCGTTGCAGATATCAGGCTTTTCCTTGTACTGTTCAGCCACCTTCATACCGAGCATAGCATGAGGAAGTTCAGGATCCTCCTCACATACCTTGCCGATATCGTGGAGAAGGCCGGCCCTTCTGGCAACTTTGGCATTGAGGCCAAGTTCTGAAGCCATTGTAGCGCAAATATTTGCAACTTCACGGGAATGCTGCAGAAGATTCTGTCCGTACGAACTGCGATATTTCATACGGCCTATCAAACGCACCAGTTCCACGTGAAGACCGTGAATGCCAAGGTCAATGCAGGTGCGCTTGCCTGTTTCCATAATTTCGTCATCGAGTTGCTTCTTAACCTTGTCAACCACTTCCTCTATGCGGGCCGGGTGGATACGTCCGTCCGTTACAAGTTGATGGAGTGCAAGTCTTGCAACCTCCCTGCGAACCGGGTCAAAAGACGAGAGCAGGATTGCTTCCGGAGTATCGTCCACAACGATTTCAACGCCTGTGGCAGCCTCAAGAGCACGAATGTTGCGGCCTTCTCGTCCGATGATTCTGCCCTTGACCTCATCGTTGTCGATATTGAAAACCGTAACAGCATTTTCTATCGCAGCTTCAGGAGCCGTACGCTGTATTGTATTGATGACAATCCGCTTGGCCTCCTTGCTTGCAGTCAGCCTCGCTTCATCCATAACGTCATTGATATATGACATCGCCTGAGTCTTCGCTTCAGCCTTCATTGACTCGACGAGCTGGTTCTTGGCATCTATGGCGGAAATGCCGGCAATCTCCTCAAGTTTCTCGATGGCCTGATTGCGCAGCTTGTCATATTCGTCGCTCTTCTTGTTGACTATGTCGAGCTGAAGTTTGAGATTCTCCCTTATTGTGTCAGCCTCCTTCTGCTTGCGGCCCAGTTCCGAATTCTGCTGATTGAGCACAAGTTCTCTTTGCTTCAGTTTGTTTTCGGTCTGTTGTGCCTGCGCGTTCCTTTCATTGATATATGCTTCGTGTTCGCTCTTCAACTGAAGGAATTTCTCTTTCGCCTGAAAGATTTTCTCTTTTTTGATTGCCTCTCCCTCGTTTTGAGCAGCTTCTATGAATGCTTTCCTCTTGTTTTTCAGAATGACATTGGTGGTCAGCATACAGGTCAGAAAACCAGCTACAAGAGCAATGATTGCTGTAATGATGATTGTTGTAATCATAGTGTATATATATTTTGTTTAACGTGCTACACTATAATTTGCAATTGAAAGAAAAAAGCCGTTAGCAAGGTCTGTTCGAAAATCTTAATTGATAAGATTTGAGCTCCGGAATAACGTCGCGGACTTCCAACGTCCGATGTATCGAATCCCCCGAAGGGTAACCCAGGCCTGTCTTTGACTTCCGAGTCGGCTCGTTTTGGTTTTTTAGTGTTGATTTTGGCATAGAGCTTCCTAACGGCTGCTGAGATATTCTCCAAGTTCCGCATCCAAGTCTGCAATATTTTTGCGGATATTGTCGATTTCCTTTGCACCGGCAGCTTCAAGGTCCACAAGTTTTTTTTCCTCATTCAGCAGCACCACCCGCAATATCTCCGACAGCTCCACCTCTCGATAGTCATACTGCAACGCTTCTATCTCCGCATTGATTCTTGCAACTGCTGCGCGAATGAACTCCTCCTTCTCCGCCTCTATCTCAAGCGGGAAGTTCCTTTCGGCTATCTTCACTGTAATGTTCTGCATCATAACTTTACTGGCCCAGCATACTTATGCAGGAGTCAATCTCCCTTATCAGACTTGCAACCATTTTTCCGGCCTTTGCCTTGTCGGGCGAAGTACCGAGAAAAGCTTCCTTCAATTGTAAATTATTCAGTTGTTTTTCTAATTCGTTTATTCTGTTGTTTCTGTTTTCAAGTTTGTGAGCGCACTTGGACAGTTCCTCCTTGAGGGAAACATTCTCCTCCTTCAAGGATTCATACCTTGAAATCAGAGTCTCAATCTTGCTCTTCAAAGGTGAAACAATGTCTTCCATACGCTATGGTTTATCTCGCAAAGTTAATAATTATTTTCTCAATCCACGAATTTCCAGTTGTCCGCAATCACTGGAGCTATCTCCTTGCGGGCTGCAATATAATCTCCTATCAGGCTCCTGATATCCTTCAATTTGTCCACAATGACGATATCTTCAGGATTTATGCCTGCACCCTCGGCCAGGAGACCTCCTCCGCCACTAGCTCTGTATGAAGTCATCGCGACACTATACAATTTGTCTTCCCGGAAACTTTCTCCGTTGCTCATACCCTTGATTTTCACTCTTTGCCCCTGCTGAGCACTCTTCGAAACCTCGTAGTCGATACCGAAAGCCGAATCGTAATTGTAACTCGGTCCGCTGGACGCAATCCAGTTCTGATACGAATATTCAAGATAGTCCTTTATCTGCCGTCCGGTCATCCGTACCACATACAGCATATTTTCATAGACATATATCTTGGTCAGATCCTGAAACGTCACCGGACCTGCGGCAATGCGTCCCCTTGTCGAGAGCGGAGCGGATATGGAAATATCGGCCCCCGTAGATGCAAGCTGCACGGTATGCACAAGAGTCATATAAGCTGTCGGCCCATCCAGAACGCCTTCAAACAGCAAATCTCCGGTAATCACACCTATCTTTCTGCAGGCAAACTCCTTCACTTCTTCAAACTGTGGCATAAACCGGTCTTTAAACTCTTCATCGGGAGCTATTCCATCCATAGGGACCAGTGAACACTTTATTTTTCTGACTTTGAAGCCGCCTTTTTTCTTCTTGAATTTTATATCGCATCGTCCAACGTTCTGTGCGGCTTTTCCGGCATTGATCAGTCCCACCTCTCCATCAGGTGTGTTGACGGCATAAGCGGTTGCTACGTGGTCGTGGCCGCAAAGGACCAGATTGACTCCGCGAACGTTGTGGGCAAGATAAAGCGCCTCATTTTCATTGTCCGGCCTGTCGGATGACTCCCCTGTACCGCTATGGACTGCAAGTATCACAAAATCCGGTTTTTCCTTTTCCAGAACCTCATCTGTGATGTCTTGTGCAATATCAGAAATCCTTATGAAATCCAGCCCGTCCCACTTTTCCTGCGGAAGCCAGCTTTTTATATTGGCGTTGGTCATACCTATTACGGCTATCCTGATTCCACCGCGTTCCACAACAGTGTATGGTCTGAAGTACGGTTTCCCTGCATCGGGGCCGCTTTCATACACGGCATTTGCGGCCAGATATGGAATTTCCGAATTCCTGCAGACTCTGTCATAAACCGAATGGCCCGCCTCTATGTCGTGGTTGCCGACGACCACCGCGTCATAACCGAGATATTTCATATAATCTGTCACGATGTGAATATCGGCCGTATCGACAAAATTATAATAGAAAGCGGCATTATCTCCCTGCAGATTGTCTCCGCAATCTATCAGCACCGGCTCGATTTCCTCTTCCTCCCGGACTTTTTCCATATAAGAGGCTATGGAGGCCATCGAACACTTGCGTGCAGTGCCGTTGTAAAGCGAATCGAAGTAATTGCCGTGGACATCGGTAGTCTCAAGCACAGTTACCGTGAAATTGCCCCCGAAAATCCGGTAGAGCAGATGACCCGCCAGAAATCCGACTGCAAAACACAATGCGACTATTGCCACAGCCAAGAGAGGGCTTCCTTTTCTATTTCTCATTATCTTGATTTCTATACATTTACAGTGAAACTATCAGCATCTTTCCAGGCAGGGAACTTCTCGCGGAAACGGTCAAGTCCATCCTTGTCCAGCCTGGCGATTATGAATTTTGTGCCGTCAAACCTCCTGATGCGGCCGATTTTTTCTCCGAACCAGTCCGTTATCAGGGAGCAACCGTTGTATTTGCAGGTGGCATCTTTCCCCACCCTGTTGCAGAAAAGGGCATAACAGCAGTTTTCGATTGCCCTTGCAGGAAGAAGTGCATTGGCAGCATCTATGCGGCTGGAAGGCCAGTTTGCAATATTGATGAGCAGGTCGTAGCGACATCCTTCGTTGCGGCTCCAGACAGGAAAACGGAGGTCATAACATACATTCAGTTCTATGTTCCAGCCTTTGTAGGGAACCGTGCACCTCCTGCTTCCCGGAGTGTAGGTCTTTCCCTCTCCCGAAGGGTTGAAGAGATGGCGTTTGTCATAGATATATTCAACTCCCTCAGGCGTAATGAAATAGCATCTGTTGTAGAGATTATCCCCCACCCTTGTCGGTACGGAGGCGACCAGTGCGGTGTCCAACTCCTTCGCAGTACGGCGGAGCCAGGTCGCGGATGGTCCTTCGGGACTTTCTGCACAAAGCGGATTCATCGTGAAACCGGTTGAAAATGTTTCCGGCAGGACGAGAATGTCCGGTTTGTGTCTGAAGCAGAACTTGCGGACAGTGGGCTCGATTTTGGCCAGCGTCACAAGGGCATTCTCCCACTCGGTGTCAACTTGACAAAGGGCTATCTTGAGTTTATTCATCTTTCTGCTTTTTGGAGATTCTGTCAATTATCAGCGCTATGGCACCGTCTCCGGTCACGTTGCCGGCAGTGCCGAAACTGTCCATAGTGATATATAATGCTATCATCAGTCCGATCATATTGGCATCAAAGCCAAGCATTGACTCCAAAAGGGCGATAGACGCCATAATAGCACCGCCCGGAACACCTGGAGCCGCCACCATGGTGATGCCGAGCATCAGGATGAAACCGGCATAGGTCGGAAGGCTTGCATCCATACCCATACTGAGGGAAATCGCATAAGCGCAGGCCACTATTTTGAGGATACTGCAGGAGAGGTGGACCGTAGCGCAAAGGGGTACGGTGAAATTTACGACCTGAGGCCTGACTCCATTCTTCAGGCACTGAGCCCTGGTGACCGGGATGGTGGCAGCCGACGACTGTGTGCCCAGAGCAGTCACGTAGGCGGGCATCATATTCCACAGAGCCTTGAAAGGATTCTTGCGGGCCACTGCTCCTGCAACACAGAACTGGAATACAAGGAAGAAAACGTGCATCGCAAAGATAACGAGGATTATCTTGATGAACATTCCCATTACGGGTCCGACCTTGTCTTCGGCCCCCATCTTGAGGAAAATGCCGAAGATGAAGAGAGGCAGCAGAGGGATGATGAGTTTTGTGATGACTCTTGTCACAATTTCCTGAAACTCGCAAAATCCGTTGCGCAGTACGTTACCCTCTACGTGTATCAGAGCGAGTCCGAAGACGAAAGAGAGCACGAGTGCCGTGGTGACACTTATGAAAGATGGCATCTCTATCGTGAAATACGGCATAAAGCCGCCGGACATATCCATCTGTCCGAGAGCGGAGATGGAGGTTCCCATCACTTTTTCGAACGACAGGGAGCAGACACCGTATGAGAAGAAGCCGGAGAGTATGGTGGAGAAATAGGCTATTGCTACCGTTAAAAGCAGCAGTTTGCCCGCGCCTTTGCCCATTTCGAAAATTCCAGGAGCCACGAGGCCGATTATCATCAGCGGTACGAAAAGACTGAGGAAATTGCTGAATATCGAATTGAACGTCACGAAAATGCGCACGGCCCAGTTCGGCAATACGAACGACAGGACTATGCCCAGAGCGATTGCCATTAAAATTTTAGGCAGAAGGCCTATTCTCTTGAACGTTGGCTTGATTTTCATTATGGTGTCTTTTTTGGAAATTGATTATCAGCCTATTGCCGACTTTAGCTGTTCGAGGGCCCTTCTCAATACCTTTCTCGGGCAGCCGACATTCATTCTCATATGATTCTCCCCTCCCGGCCCGAACGTCACACCGTCGTTGAGAGCAAGATGCGCTCCGTTGACGAAAAGGTCTGTCAGGCGGTCATGGTCAAGACCGAGTCTGGAGCAGTCGAGCCACAGGAGAAAAGAGGCCTGCGGCCTGACTACGGTTATGCGCGGAATGTTTTTTGAAATATAGTCACATACGAAATCGATGTTGGACTGAACGTATTCGAGCATCGCCTCGCGCCACTCTCCACACTGGGTGAAGGCAGCCACCGTAGCAGCCTCAGAGATGAAAGGCACACTGCACAGTTCATTGGCATCCAAGTATCTGAAGAATTTCTCACGAATCTCTTTATTTGAAACCACTGTAAACGAACTGGTGATGCCCGCCATATTGAAGGTCTTGCTAGGTGCCGCAAAAGTTATCGAAATGTCTGCAGCCGTCTGTGATGCCATAGGAAACGGCGTGTGCACGTGGCCGTAAAGAGCCATATCCGCGTGGATTTCGTCTGATATGACCAGAACTCCGTAGCGCTCGCATATTTCCGCTACCCGCTCAAGACAACGTTTAGGCCACACTATGCCTGCCGGGTTGTGAGGATTGGAGAGAATAAGAACTTTCGGTGACTCTTTGCGGCAAATGGTTTCCAAACCACCGAGATCCATTTCATAAGTACCTGCCGATTCGTTGAAAATCAAAGGGTTGAATAAAAGATCCCGGCCATTGTCCCTCGGCAGATTCAGGAACGGCATATATACGGGAGGCTGCACCAGCACCTTGTCTCCGGGCTGTGTAAAACATTGCAGAACGAAACTTATGCCTCGCACGATTCCCGGGATATAGCGCATCTGTTCCCTTTCGATTCTCCATCCGTGCTGCGAAAACTCCCACGAGACAAGGGCGTTCCAGTATGAGTCGCGAGGCCCGCTATAGCCATATATCTGATGGGTGAGGCGTTTTTCGATGGCCTTGCGTATAGGTTTCGGGGTTTCGAAATCCATATCGGCTATCCACAGAGAAATCAGGTCTTCCCTTCCGTATCTTTGTTTGAGGACATCCGTCTTGAGAGCCCCGGTTCCCCGGCGGTTTATCAGTTTGTCAAAATTATAGCTCATTAAATCGGCGGTATTATTCAATAAAACAATAAATATCTTGTAAAGATACCAATTTGCCATCAAAATTCCTAACTTTGCAGCGACAAAACAAAGAAGAAATGAAGCGTTACATCAAAAACGTCGATATCTACGCTGAAAGCGGTTTGATAAGGAATGGTTCCATTCTGCTCGACGGAGAAAAAATCTCAAGAATCCTCAATAAGTCCGACGAAAACCTGCAAGCTGACGAAGTCATTGACGGCAAAGGCAACATCGTCATTCCAGGCTATATCGACATCCACGTACACGGCGGAAACGGATACGACTGCGGAAACGGTACTCTGGAAGCAATCTACGGAATGCGCGACTACTACCAGCAGCACGGTGTCACCACGATATACCCTACCTTCATGACCAACGAACTCTCCATAATCGAAGAGGGTCTCAAATCTCTGCGAAAGGCCATCTCCACAAATGCTCCGGGCAAGGCACATATCGCTCCGTCGCACATTGAAGGGCCTTTCCTCAATCCGATGTACAAAGGCTGCCAGTCAGAAGAACTCATTCTTCCACTGGACGACAGCAACATCCTTCTTTTTGAAAAATACCGCGACGTGATTTCACGCGCCACCATAGCTCCCGAATACAAGAACAATCTGCAATATTTCCCGGGACTGGCAAAACTCGGAATACAGATTTCTGTAGGCCACAGTTGCGCCACCATCTCTCAGGTTGAAGAGGCTGTCGAAAAGGGCGCCACCAGCATCACCCACCTCTACAACGCGCAAAGTCAGACACATAAGGAAGGGCCATACCGCATCGGAGGCGTCGTGGAAGCGGGTCTGACATTCGACAATCTCTACGCCGAAGCCATCTGCGACGGATACCATCTCCCTAACGAACTCGTCCGCATAGCCTATCGCTGCAAGGGCCCGAAGAAATTCATCGTTGTTTCGGACGCCAGTCTCTGCTCCGGTATGACAAGCGGCACAGTAGTCCGCACTTCCGGCGTCAACTTCTATGTAGAAGACGGTATCGCCATGAATGAAGCCAGAACATCCTTTGCTTCTTCCACATCCCCTATAGACAAGATGGTCCGCCACCTTATTTCCGACGTGAAACTTCCTGTGGAGGATGTGGTCTATATGTCAAGCGCATCAGCGGCAAACCTGCTCGGTCTCTACGACAGGACAGGTTCCATACGTGAAGGCAAAGACGCCGATCTTAACATAGTTGACAAGGATTTCAACGTTCTGCGCACTTTCTGCAAAGGACTCTGAAATACCGCACAATCAGACTTTTTCCAGTCATCGCTCCTGCCTTCAACCTCATAAGAGGTGTTCGAGGAGTATCTTGATGCCGATGGCAATAAGTATCAGGCCACCGATGAAATTGCATTTGCCACCCAACAGACGTCCGAATTTTTCACCGCTGCCGAGCCCGAGAGCGGCGGCAAGAGCCGTAAATAATCCTACCGCAGCCACCGTCAGGAAGATGCGGCCGATGTTCATCTGTATCATAGACAGTGAGATGCCGACAGCCAGCGCATCTATACTCGTCGCAACGGAAGAAATGATCAAGGTCTTTGTATTCAGAAGATCCACCTTCTCGACTTTTCCATCCTGACGGAAGGCGTCTATCAGCATCTTTCCTCCGATGTAGGACAGAAGAATAAAGGCTACCCAATGGTCAAAACTCTCGATAATCCGGTTCACGGTTGAGCCGAGAGCCCATCCGACAAAAGTAAATCCGGCCTGAAACAGCGCGAAGGAGAGAATTATCTTCACTCTCTTCCACGCGCTGATTTCCGCCAGACATGCCCCGCCGACAATCGACACTGCAAGAGTATCGAAACAAAGGCTGACGGCGAGAAGGAGTATTTCTACAAGAGTCATCTATCTCTTTCTGAACAACCACATTCCGATGTAGGTCAGAAGTCCGTTGACAATAAGGAGCGTAAATCCGAGGTCAAAACCGAAATACTTCTTGCTCAAAAGATTGAATACAAGGCAGATGACAGGTGCAGCCACGGCGATATATGGCGTAGCACCATCCTTGACTTTCGCCTTGGAAAGGATGCCGAAGAAGAACATACCGAGCAGAGGCCCGTATGTGTATGATGCCAGCTTATAGACAAGGTTCACTACAGCATCGCTGCTGACTATCTGAAGCACCACGATGATAATGAGGAACGAAAGTGCGACTCCTGCGTGAACCACCTTGCGAACGCTGTTCTTCTTTGAATCATCCCAGTCTGTACGGGTTCCGAAATCGAGATAGTCCATACAGAATGAGGTCGTGAGGGCGGTCATAGCTGCACCGGCACTCGGATATGATGCGCTGATCAGGCCGATGAGGAAGAAGATGCCGACTCCGACACCGAGATACTGGCTGGCGATTGTCGGGAAAAGGGTATCGGTCTTGCCGACTTCAAGCCCGAGATGCTGGGCATACACACAGAGCAGAGCGCCCATCAGCACGAAGAAGAAATTCACCACCACGATAATGATGGAAGTCGTGTACATATTCTTCTGGGCTGCCTTGATATCCTTGCAGGCAAGGTTCTTCTGCATCATAGCCTGATCAAGACCGGTCATGGCGATGGTTACGAAGATACCTGATATAAACTGCTTGACTGCATTCGTACCGTGGCTCCAGTCCCAGTCGAACCAGCTTGTGAAGGTATGACCGAAGCCTACTGAGGCGGCGTTATCATTGACGGTCCCCCCCACGATAGCGAACATACGGCCGAAATTCCACCCCATATCCTTGCAGATGAAATAGATGGTCAGGCCGACTGCCAGAAGCATAAAGGTTGTCTGCAGCACGTCTGTCCAAATGATGGTCTTGACTCCGCCTTTGAACGTATAGAGATAGAGCAGCACAAGGAAGATTGCGGTAATCACCGTAAAGACCAGCAGCGGAGATGATTTCTCCATCAGACTCTGTGGCATGAATGCAAAGAAAACGACAATTACGACAAACACGCGCACTGCAGCGCCCAACAGTCTGGAAATCAAGAATACAGTAGTTCCCGTCTTGTGTGTTTTCGTGCCGAAGCGCTCTCCGAGATAGCCGTATATCGACGTGAGATTCATCCTGTAATAGAGAGGAAGAAGGACTTTTGCTATCACTATGTAGCCACCCACGAAGCCGAGCACAAGTGGCATATAGAAGAAATTCTGGACCCATACGTTGCCGGGGACGGAAATGAAGGTCACACCTGAAATTGATGCTCCTATCATTCCATAGGCCACTACAGGCCACGGAGCTTTCTTGTCGCCTGAGAAGAAGGAATTGCTTCCCGCCTTGCGTGAGGTCAGATGGGAAATGAAGAAAATCAGTGCGGTGTATGCGGCGAAAGCCACAACAAACCATACGAAAGGAAATTCGTGTTGCATTTTTCTATGGTTTAAAAATTTGTCTGTTTGCGATGGAACGGCCGAGAGTCAGTTCATCGGTATATTCCAGATCGTCCCCGAAGCCGACTCCGCGCGCTATCGCGGTGACGGTCACAGGAAATGACGATATCTGTTTGAATATGTAGAAAGAGGTGGTCTCCCCTTCCATACTGGTACTCAGAGCAAGGACAACTTCATTTATGCCGCCCTTGGCAAGACGGTCCGTCAGTTCCCTGATATGGATATCGGAAGGCCCTATGCCGTCTATCGGAGAGATTATACCTCCCAAAACGTGGTACAGGCCGTTGTACTGGCCCGTATTCTCTATGCTGAGCACGTCGCGGAGGCTCTCCACAACACACACGACAGAACGGTCACGCCGATGGTCGGAGCAGATGGGACAGGTTCCGTCGTCTGAAATCATATTGCAGACGGGACAATAGCGCACACGATCCTTGAGAGAGATAAATGCATTGGAAAACTGCTCCACGTTCTCCCTTGGGAGGTCCAGCATGTGCAGGGCCAATCTCAAAGCCGTCTTGCGTCCGACTCCCGGAAGAGAGGCAAACTGTTCGACAGCATCTTCCAGAAGAGCCGAGGAGTAGTTCTGGCGAAACATTACTTTTCGAGATAAGAATCGACAGCCTTGCGGACGGAACCGTATTTGAGCAGAAGACTGTTCGCCAGTTCATAGTCCTCGATGCCGGCTTCTGCCATAATCATGCGTGTTCCGCGGTCGACGAGTTTTTTGTTGGTCAGTGCCATATCGACCATTCTGTTTCCTCTGACATGGCCGGTCCGTATCATCACGGAAGTGGAAATCATATTGAGAATGAGCTTCTGTGCGGTACCTGATTTCATACGGGTGCTGCCTGTAACGAATTCGGGACCGACTATCGCTACAATCGGAACCTCGGCCACAGCTGCGACGGCGGAATCAGGATTGCACGTTATGCAACCTGTCAGAAGGCCTCTCTTGCGAGCCTCTTCCAAAACTCCGATAACGTATGGTGTCGAGCCTGATGCGGCAATGCCGATGATGGTATCTTCTTTGGTGATATTGAACGGTTCAAGGTCCTTCCATCCCTGGTCGCGATCGTCTTCAGCTCCTTCAGCCGCCTTGCGGATTGCAGTGTCACCACCGCACATCACACCGTAGAAAAGGTCGAACGGTGCACCGTATGTCGGCGGAATCTCCGATGCGTCAAGGACGCCGAGTCGTCCGCTTGTACCGGCACCCATATAGAACACCCGGCCGCCGCGCCCCATTCGGTCGACAATGCCGTCGACGAGTATCTCAATCTGAGGGATGGCCTGAGCCACTGCAACAGGGACTTTTCTGTCTTCTGAATTCATACCCTCGAGAAGCTCGCGGGTGGTCATCTTGTCAAGGTTCGAATAGTTTGAACTCTGCTCTGTTACTTTCATATTCGGGGCTATTTTGCGTTTTTATGATATTCCACCAGACCGTCGATAGGGCCTTTGAGCACAACGCCCATACGCATTCCTGCAGCATTGACTGCCTTTTCGAGAATATCCTTGTAGTGGTATGCTATGCTGCCCACGAAATTGACGGGATATTTTTTATAATCGTAGTGGATTATGTTTCTGCGAAGGAATTCCTCGAAACTGCTCTTCAGGAGATTTGCCATATGAGGATGATTGCGGAACTCGTTGATGAATGGACTGAACGATGCAAGGAAACGGCTTGGAAGCTGCTCGCGGTAAACTTTCTGAACTATACCCATATAGTCCAGATTGTAGCGCTTGACAAACTCTTTTTCGATGGCATCGGGCAGAAGGCCCTTGATGAAGTCGGAAATAAGCCTCTTGCCGAGATATGCGCCGCTGGCCTCATCTCCAAGGATGAATCCGCCGGCCCTGACATTTTGAGCAATGCCTTCTCCGTCATAGAAGCAGCTGTTGGAGCCTGTGCCCAGAATGCAGGCAATACCCGGTTTATGTCCGCAGAGCGCTCTTGCGGCAGCAAGGACATCCGATACCGCTTCGCATCGGCATCCCGGAAAAACCTTGCTGAAGCAGCGTTCGAGTTTCGCGGAAGGTTCGCCTCCCACCACACCGGCGCCATAGAAGAACACTTCGTCAACCGAAGGGCCTGTCACAGGCACAAGATATTCTGTCAGAATCTTCTCTATATCGGCGTCTTCCATAAATACAGGATTGATACCGGAAGTTTCTATCTCCTTGACGGATCCGTCATTCATAATGGCTCTCCAAGCCACCTTGGTAGAACCGCTGTCTGCTATGAGTTGCATTTTGTTGGTTTTATTGTTTATCTTGCAAAATTAAAAAATTAATCGACATAATAAGCATTGCGGTGCCAGTTGACAAGGCCAATCACAGCCATCACCAGATAAGCCACGTAGAGGATTCCGTAGAAATAAATTCCACCCATAAAGTAAATCACTATGGAAATGGCATTTACCACAATCCATATCAACCATTGCTCTAAATAGGACTGACTCAGCCAATAGGTGGCCAGCATACTGAAGACAGCCACAAGCGTATCCCAATACGGTTGAGATTCGAAGACTGCAGCCCCTTGGGAAAAATGGCTGAATACGGGTACCAGGGCGAAATATACCGCCACTGCAATGAGAGAGCTGATCGCTCCCTTCTTCCATTCGAACCTGCGCACTATAACTTCCTTTCCGCTCTTTCGTTCGCCATACTTATCCTTAGCTTCTCCTACCGTCTTGTTCCACTGGGCGATTCCGTAAACGGCCGCCACAATGTAATAGAACTGTATCGACATCATCGAATAGAATCCGCTGTGGTGATATACCACTATGTTCAGAAGAGACGAGATAAACCAGAAATACCACATCTTTCTGGTCTTCTTGACCTGATAATAAACATAGATGAAGCCGAACACCATACCGACCATTTCCACCCAGAAATACACGTCGTTCAATCTGTTGATATCCATTGTAAATCTATAGTTGTTTTTATATTCACATTTATGCCGGCCTGTGGGAAGAATCCTTCATTCACACCATCCGACCATGCATCCGCGATATATTTTCTGTTCAGTAAATTATTCACAAATATAGCAAACTTTACCTTTTTCAGAGAATATTCCGCCCTCACGTTCCAAACGTCGTATGCAGGAAGCTGTTTCTCAGCCGATTGAGTATTGTCATAATATTGACTCCCGACATATTTCCAAGAGAAATCGGCCGAAAAAGCACCGGTAGGGGCAAACGTAGCACTCACCATCCCCACGGCACCTGGCGAAAGAGTCATATGCAGACCATTATCCTCGATGCGGTTTACGCTGAATGATGCATTGGCATCCAGCCTCAGCCACCGGGCCGCTTTCAACGCGAAAGTCAGTTCCACTCCCCTTCTGTGGCTGCGTGGCACATTCTCTCTTATTCTGTAGCCGTCTGCGGAGAGTCTGCCGTTCTCGAGAAGTTGGTCCCTATACTCCATCAGATATAAGTTTGCTCCTGCCGAAAACCTCTCAGTAGAGCGTTTCCACCCCAGTTCAAAATCATAAAGACGCTCACGCCCGACAGTTTTCCCGTCCCCGGCATCGATTGCGGCAATGATGTCGGCACGGTTCGGCTCCTTATTGCCGACAGATGCGGCAAAGCAGATTTGCCCGACCTTGCCCAGTTCGAGAGTGAGGCCTAACTTCGGGTTGAAGAAAATATAATTGTGCCGCGATGTGATATCCACGAGGCAATCATCCCTGCCGGATAGAGAGTAATCGATGCCACGCAGTTGCACTTCGCCGTACAATGATGCCGGTCCGAAGCTGAACTCTCCCCGCACGAATGCGGACAACTCCCTTTTCAAAGCATCGCTCCGGCATATTTGGGGAAAAATCTCCCCCAAAGGGCCACGGTTGTAATTATGATGTTCCCCATCATAGAGAGAGCCGGATACATTGGCGACAATAAATGCAGCCGGACTTCTCCAAGTAATATTGGACAGTACGGCCCAGTAGTTGTTGCTCTCCGCCTGACAAAGTTCGGTTTGCGGTCCGTCGGACGATAGAAAAGTGTTGTAATATCCTCCTCCCCTCGTGTAGTTCAGAGTAGTGGTCCAGAACAGGCCGGATTCAAACTGATGGATATAGATTCCCTGAAAATGGTTCTGGGCATAATTGTCGCTGTCGCCCTTGTGGGCAGGGTTGTAGCGGCGGTCTTTTTCCAACATTCCGGGAGGACAGCCAAGCCAGGTGATACCGCTTCTCTGTGCTCCAAGTATATAATTGAATTTAACAGCATTGTTACCTTTCATCCATCCTCCGGATGCAAAGGTTGAAAGCGCTCTTACAAAGCCATTGTCGATATAGCCTTCCGTAGAGCCGCAAAACAGGCCTCCGTCCATCGAGAATCCGTTTTCAAGCCTTCCGCTGCCCAGGGCTGCACTGACGGTTCCTGTCAGGAAAGAGCCGCCGGAAAATTCCGCTCTTGCATACTTGCGTCCCGGCAAACGGGTCTGCATATTGACGCTTGCACCGAAGGCCCCCGGTCCGCTTGAAGAAGTGCCTACACCTCTCTGCAGCTGGACTGACTCAAGAAAGCCTGATATGGCCGGTATATTCACCCAGAACACCTGCTGACTCTCAGCGTCGTTGAGTGTCACGCCGTTGAGAGTCACATTGGTTCTGGTTGCATCACTTCCCCTCACCCTCATCACACTGTTGCCCAAACCGGTGCCGCCCTCATACAGAACAACGGTGGACGGTTGCAGAGAGAGAGCGGCGGGCAGGGAAATGTCTGCACCGAGTTCTTCCAGATACTCACGGTCCAGTATGTCTGCGGCCACAGGAGTTTTGTCGTCTGCCCTGAAAGCGGAGATTACTGTGCTGTCTATCTTCTCTTGCGCCGACAGCGTAGCGCAAAGCAGCGTCAGAGACGCCGTGAACACTGTTTTTTTCATTTCCTTACGCAGGTTCTAACCTGATCAAGTTGGAGGGTATTATCTCAGCCCGCAAAGAGGGGCACCCCGAAAAATCATTTCAATGTTATCTTGTAAAGGCGCGGCCAGTTCTTGCCGGTAAGGTAAATCGAGCCGCTCTTTTCATCGTATGCTATGCCGTTGAGCACATCCGTGTCGCGTCTGTACAGTTCGCGCGGCAGAAGGCCGGTGCAATTTACAACGGAACTGACCTTGCCGCTTTGGGGATCTATTCTGAGAATCAAGTCGCTGGTATAGACATTGGCCCAGATCTCCCCCCTGATATACTCAAGTTCGTTTATATAATTGACCTTCTTTCCATTGAGAGTGACGCTAATGGATTTCTGCTCGGCAAAGGTCTCAGGATCCCGGAAACGGATAGTGGATGTTCCATCGCTCATCATCAGACTTCTGCCGTCCGTAGTGATTCCCCACCCTTCTCCCTCGTAGCGGGTTTCGCCAATTTTTTCAAAAGAATCGGCATCATACACGAAGCAGGTGTTCTCCCGCCAGGAAAGAATGTAGATGCGATTCTTGTACACACAGGACCCTTCTATGAAATACTTCTTTGGAAAATTGATGCGCTCCATCACCTTTCCGGTGGCTAGATCCACTTTTCTAAGACTCGACTCACCGTACTGTCCTGCAGTCTCATAGAGCTGCCCCTTATAGAAGAAGAGGCCCTGCGTATATGAGGAAACGTCGTGTTTGAAACTCTTTTCCGCATTGCAGGTCCAGGTCCTTACTTTCTTTTTCTGAGAATATGCATTGCAGGACAAAAGCGACAATACTGCCGCCAGCAGCACTATGTGGGAGACTTTCGTCAAGATTTGTAGTATTTAGTCCGTTTCTTGAGCGGCTCGCAGGTGAGGTCTATTCCCAGGCGTTTGAACACTTTGCGGTCCACCTCGCTGAGCATCACCGTAGTATGAACCTGTGCCCCGTCCATTTCAGGAAGTGTGGAGATGGCCTTGCGGCAGTTTTCATCATATTCGCTCAGAACGGCGAGGGCTACCAGCACCTCATCGGTATGAAGACGCGGATTGTGGCCGTGGAGGCAGGTTACCTTCATATCCTGAATCGGAGGTATGAGCCTTGCCGGAATCAGTTTGACTGAATGATCTATGCCAGCCAGATGCTTTGTTGCGTTTATCAGGAGCGCGGCGCTCGGGCCGAGAAGTGAACTCTGCTCTGCGGTGATGATGGTACCGTCATTGAGTTCCATTGCAGCGGAGAAGGTGCCGGAAGCATCTCTGCGTTCCTTCGCGGCTACAGCACAGCGACGGTCATCTATGGATATGCGGGCCTGTTTCATCAGAAGGTCTATCTTGTTGACTTCGCTGCCGTCTGAGTTTCCTTCTGCAAATTTGCACAGAGCATCATAATAGCGCCTTATGACTTCTTCGCGGGCTGCAGTGCAGCAAGCCTCCTCGTCACTTATGCAATACCCTATCATATTGACACCCATATCGGTAGGAGATTTGTATATGCTCTTGCCGTAGATTGCGTCGAACAGAGTGTTTAGCACGGGGAAAATTTCTATGTCCCTATTGTAGTTGACAGCCGCTTTTCCGTAAGCATCCAGATGGAACGGGTCTATCATATTTATATCGTCAAGGTCGGCCGTGGCGGCTTCGTAAGCGATGTTGATGGGATGTTTGAGAGGAAGGTTCCATATTGGAAAAGTTTCGAACTTGGCATAGCCGGCCTTCTCTCCCCTCCTGTTGTGGTGGTAAATCTGGCTGAGGCAGCTTGCCATCTTTCCGCTTCCCGGCCCCGGCGCCGTCACGACCACGAGCGGCTTTGTGGTCTCGA
This sequence comes from Candidatus Cacconaster caballi, assembly GCA_018065695.1. GTDB lineage: Bacteria > Bacteroidota > Bacteroidia > Bacteroidales > UBA932 > Cacconaster > Cacconaster caballi. The sequence goes on from JAGHST010000016.1 coordinate 46,085, forward strand.
CGAAATCGTTCTTGCCGAACCCTTCTTCAGAAGCGATCAAGGCTATGTTGTTCGGATATCCTTCGATGAGATAATGGCGATAGGTGCGGATGCCGAGCCTTTCAAGTTTCTGACAATATGCCACAGCGCTTTCCTGACCGTTGAAGTGTGTCACCACCACAGAACTGACCAGAAAACCGCGACTCGTGAATTCATCGCGAAGCCTGAGGACATCTTCATCGTATGTTATGCCAAGGTCGTTTCTGACCTTGTTCTTCTCTATGTCCGATGCACTTATTATGATGATGATCTCCAGCGAATCGCGCAGTTGCATCAGCATATTGAGCTTGCTGTCCGGCTCGAAGCCCGGAAGAACGCGGCTGGCGTGATTGTCATCAAAAAGTTTGCCTCCGAATTCAAGATATAGTTTGTCTCCGAACTGGGCTATGCGCTGGCGGATTCTTTCAGACTGAATCCGCAGATACTTTTCATTGTCGAAGCCGATTTTTTTCATCAGAAGAAATTTGAGCCACTTGGGAGACTCGAACTCCCGACCTGCTCTTTACGAGGGAGCTGCTCTACCAGCTGAGCTAAAGTGGCGTTGACCGGAAAACCGGTCACAAAAATAGTGATTTTTTTAATACAACCTAACGACTCTTACTCCGTTTATGCTTTTTGAATCCTTGACATAGTCGAGAAGAGGCTTTTTGTTGATGCAGACCTTCATCTCTCCCATAGAGGCGTGTATGAAGGTCAGAACGCCGTTTTCCCAGTACGCATAGCTCACGTGCGCTATATCGAGACCGCCTACGGTGCTGTTGAAGCAGATAATGTCACCTGTCTTTATATTCTTGAGGCATTTTTCCAGATCCGCCTGGGCAACGTACCAATATTGATATGTTTCGAGATTTCTCTCAACTTCGGCTATCTTTCCCACAAGTTCCGGATTCTCCTTGAGTTGCCTGTAATTATTGGAATGGGTGCTCATAAAATTGAACTTCTGGTCAAGAGGAGTACCTCCCACTTCGCGGCTGACTTCCCTGTACAGGCCGCGGACAGTGCCCTGAATAATCCATTCCGATGTATAGTGAATACGCGAAGCATAACCGTCCACCACTCCGCAGCGGTAGCGCAGTTTTCGGAGATTGTCCACATACTTTTCAAAAGTGGGATGGTCTTCCTTGGATGTAAGGGAGAGAGCAAGGCACATCTCCACAAAAAGGATGCAGTCGGTCTGGCGGGTGTTCACCGTCAGCATTTCTGGGTCCTTATCAAGAGTTCTCGCCACATAGGGGGTGCCAAGGAAAGATTTGGCTACCTTGATTACTGTCTGATTCATCGGAAGATTGCGATCTCCTTTGAGCAGCTCCATTGTTTTTTGGAAATTGACGATATCTTCCGGTTCGAAGCGCGCATCGCCGTAATTGAAGGCGGCTGCATTGAAAACAAGCCCGAAAAGGGCGCTGAGGAGTATAATGGTGTGTTTCATAGTCATAAAAAAAAGGCGGACTTGTAAGCCGAATTCTGTACCCTTGCGGGCTTCTGTCATTTATCTGATGCAGCCTACCCCCCGACAAAGGACGAGCAACCCTTGACTGTCGGTATATTTGGCCTTGCAGCCCTCCGGTGTGTACCGCCACGGCGTCACCGCCGCAGCCCGTGAGCTCTTGCCTCACGTTTTCACCCTTGCCGGCAAAGGAACGGGTCCGCTCCCGCCGGCGGTTGTTTTCTGTTACACCAACCATAAGCTTACGCCCATCTGTGCTTTCCACAGGGAGGTGCTCTTTGCTGTCCGGACTTTCCTCACCGCAACCGGCGCGACAGAACAGTCCACCTTCAAGCCGCAAATATACAAAAAAAGCAGGTCTCCACTACGGGAAACCTGCCTTAATTATATCGTTGCTCAATTAATTCTTGAAATAATCGGCAACACCGTCGGTAGGAACGAACTCCTCCTGGAACTGATAAGCTCCGGTGCGCTCTGATTTTACCATCTTTATGCACTTTACAACATTTCTCAATGCTGATTTGTCACCACTGAAGGTTGCAACCGCTTTCTTTGCCATAGTACTGTAAGGTTATGTTATTTGATTTCCTTGTGAACCGTATACTTCTTGAGGTATGGATTGTATTTCTTGAGTTCCATACGCTCTGTAGTATTCTTCTTGTTTTTTGTAGTGATGTATCTTGAGATACCGGGAACACCACTTTCTCTCTGCTCTGTGCACTCGAGAATTACCTGTACTCTATTACCTTTTTTAGCCATAGCAGTAAGAATTAAAAGATGTTGATTAAACCTTTTTCCCTTGATACCTTGAGGGTTTCGTTAAGACCGTTCTTGTAGATGGTCTTCATACCCTTGCAGGAAACCTTGAGAGTGATGAATCTTTGTTCGTCTTCCAACCAGAATCTCTTGGTCTTGAGGTTCGGTGCGAACTCGCGTTTTGTGCGTCTTTTAGAATGGGAAACATTGTTTCCGATCATTCTTTTCTTTCCTGTAACTTGACAAACTCGTGCCATTGTATATCTACTTTTATATTATTTTCCAAAGGGGCTGCAAATATCTTGATTTTTATTCAAAAAACCAAATAATTCGCCCAATTATTTTAATCACCTGCACAATTTGAAGATGCGACCCCATCTTATACTCCTCGGAAATCTCTTGTTGGCATCCGTGGAGAACCATATCAGGGAAGGTTTTCCTACTATATGGTCTTCCGGAACGAAACCCCAGTAGCGGGAATCCAGAGAGTTGTGGCGGTTGTCGCCCATCATGAAATAATAGTCCATGGCAAAGGTGTAGGAATCGGTTTCAACACCGTTGATGATGAACTTTCCTTCAGGAGTCTCTTCGAGGGTATTGTGCTCGTACACTTCAATAATCCTGCGATACAGAGCTATGTTGTCCCCGGTCAAAGCGACAGTCTCCCCTGCCTTCGGTATCCAGAGAGGACCGTAGTTGTCCTTGGTCCAGCCTGTGCGGGTAAACGGGAAAAGAAATACCTCAGAATCGTAATAGTCTGCAGGATAGATATCTATGTTGGGAGTGACGCTCACCACCGTCTGCATTTTTGAAATCTTTTCGAGCTTCTCCGCTGTCAGAGGCAGTGCAGGATATCCCGGGAGTGACTGCGAATACCAGACTTCTCCCGTATTGAGGCCCATCTGAGACAACGTGACGGCATTCAGCGGCTGCCCCTGAGTCACCACCCTGTAGGTATTCTGAATACCCGGATAGTTTTCCTGAGGCTCTCCGTTGACATACACCCATCCGTCTCTGATTTCAAGAGTATCGCCGGCAACTGCAACACAACGTTTGACATAGTGATCTTTCTTGTCGGAAGGTCGCGCTACCAGAGGTCCGTATGTCTTTATGGCATAATCCCTTGAAGTCATTCTGACGTGCGTGTAGTAGTCTTCGGCCGGAGCCTTGGCCAGAACCGTATCGCCGTGAGGGAAGCAGAAGACCACATAGTCGTCTCTCTTCACCGAGCCGAAACCCTTGATGCGGCGGTAATCGAACTGCAATGCGGTGGAGTAACTCTCCTTGCCGGAAATCGGCATCGTATTGTGGACGAAAGGCATCGATATCGGGGTTTGCGGCAGCCTCGGGCCATAGGCCACTTTGCTGACAAAGAGGTAATCGCCTGTCATCAGGGAACTTTCCATAGAAGAGGACGGTATCTTGAAAGCTTGGAAGAAGAAGATGTTGATGAAACTCACGACAACAGTGGCGAAGAGAATGGCATCAATCCATCCCAGCAGGGCACCGTTGCGCGGCTTACCGTTCTTCTTTTTTCCGGTTATGAATTCCTTGAGTTTTTGGGAAACACACAGTTCATAGAGCACAGGGAGGCCCAGCAGCCACCACCAGTTGCCCATCCAGACAAGCCACAAGATATAGAGTGCGGCCCAGAAAGCAAGCCGCACCCATTTGTTTCTATAGAATTCCTTGAATTTCAAGACTGTTTATTTCACTGATTTGATGATAGCCTCGAATGCCTTAGGATTGTTCATCGCGAGATCTGCGAGAACCTTGCGGTTCAGACCGACGTTCTTCTCTGCGAGTTTACCCATAAACTGTGAGTAGTTCATACCATGCTGGCGTGCAGCGGCATTGATACGGGTTATCCAAAGAGCACGGAACGTGCGTTTTTTGTTCTTGCGGTCGCGGTATGCGTAAGTCAAACCTTTTTCATAGGTATTCTTCGCAACGGTCCAGACATTCTTCCTCTCGAGGAAGTTACCGCGGGTCTGTTTTAAAATCTTTTTGCGGCGTGCTCTTGAAGCAACACTATTTACCGATCTTGGCATAATTGATTTGATTTTTGGGTGTCAGCGCCCGCCTCTGCGGCGGAACTTTACGGCTGAGCATCCGGTTAAACATTGATTTACTTAACTAACAAAGCTTTTACTCTCTTGAGGTCAACCTTTTCGATCATTGCCACGTGAGTGAGGTTTCTTTTCTGCTTCTTAGTCTTTTTGGTGAGAATGTGGCTCTTGTAAGCGTGTTTTCTCTTTACTTTTCCAGAACCGGTGAGCGTGAAACGCTTCTTTGAACCGGAGTTGGTCTTCATTTTTGGCATTGTTAAAAAAATTTAACTGTTATTAATAAGTGTTATTCGATTACTTCTTTTTGACAGGAGCTATCATCATAATCATACGCTTGCCTTCAAGTTTCGGCATCTGTTCGGCCTTTCCGTACTCCTCAAGCTCTACGGCGAATCTCAAAAGAAGTTTTTCGCCCTGCTCGGAGAAAAGGATTGAACGGCCGCGGAAAAACACGTATGCCTTAACCTTCGAACCTTCCTGAAGGAAACTCTTCGCGTGGTTGAGCTTGAACTGGAAGTCGTGTTCGTCGGTCTGCGGACCGAAACGTATCTCCTTGATAACCACTTTGGAGGAGTTTGCCTTCTGCTCCTTCGCCTTCTTTTTCTGCTGATAGACGAACTTCTGATAGTCCATTATCTTGCAGACAGGAGGATCGGCCGCAGCGGAAATCTCGACAAGGTCGAGTTCCTGGTCTTCAGCCATCTGGAGTGCCTGAGAAAGAGTGTATATTCCCTGCTCAGGTACATTTTCACCTACGACACGTACCCTTGGGGCAGTGATTCTGTCGTTGATGCGCAATCCGTCATCCTTGTCCTTCCTGTTCTGAGGAAGGCGCTGGTCGGGCTGACGCGGTGCGGTAGGTTTCGGTTTCGGTGGACGATAGTTAGTTGCTATGGCTGTATCCTCCCAAGTTTAGCGGTAATTATTCAAGTTCCTTGTCTATTTCACCTTTAATATATTTGGCGAACTCCTCTACCGGCATTTCACCCAAGTTCTCTCCACCCTGCTTTCTAACAGACACTGAGCCGTTTGTCTCTTCCTTCTCACCCACAACAAGCAGGAACGGCATACGCTTGAGCTCGTTCTCGCGAATCTTTTTGCCGATAGTTTCGTTACGATCGTCAATTGAAGCGCGAATTTCGTAATTATTAAGTAATTCGCAAACTTTTTTTGCAAAATCGTTATATTTTTCACTTACAGGCAGTATCATCACCTGATCCGGAGCGAGCCAGAGAGGAAGTTTTCCGCCGGTATGTTCGAGAAGAACAGCCACGAAGCGTTCCATCGAGCCGAACGGTGCGCGATGTATCATTACAGGGCGATGCTTCTTGTCGTCAGCTCCCACATACTCGAGTTCGAAACGTTCCGGAAGATTGTAGTCCACCTGGATTGTACCGAGCTGCCAGCTGCGTCCTATGGCATCCTTCACCATAAAATCAAGCTTCGGGCCGTAGAAAGCGGCCTCGTCATATTCGACAACCGTAGGAAGGCCTTTTTCTGCAGCAGCCTCCTGAATTGCGCGTTCCGCCTTCTCCCAATTCTCCTCGCTGCCGATGTATTTGCTATGGTCTGTCTGGTGGCGGAGGGAGACCTGAGCCGTAAATTTATCGAACTTCAAAGTTCTGAAGATGTAGAGCACAATGTCGATTACCTTGCAGAACTCATCCTTGAGCTGATCCGGACGGCAGAAGAGGTGGGCGTCGTCCTGAGTGAAACCGCGCACGCGTGTCAGACCGTGAAGTTCACCGCTCTGTTCGTAGCGGTAGACCGTACCGAACTCGGCATAACGCAAAGGAAGATCCTTGTAGCTGCGTGGCTTGGACTTGTAGATTTCGCAGTGGTGAGGACAATTCATAGGCTTGAGAAGATACTCCTCCCCCTCCTGCGGAGTTGTAATCGGCCGGAAGGAATCCTTGCCGTATTTTGCCCAGTGGCCTGAAGTTATGTAAAGTTCCTTGTTTCCGATGTGCGGAGTAATTACTTGCAGATAGCCGTACTGCTTTTGAACCTTGCGCAGGAACTGCTCCAGACGGTCGCGGAGAGCCGCACCTTTCGGGAGCCAGAGAGGAAGACCCATACCTACTTTTGAAGAGAAGGTAAAAAGTTCCATCTCCTTGCCGAGCTTGCGGTGGTCGCGTTTCTTGGCCTCTTCAAGCATCACCAGATACTCGTCGAGCATACTCTTCTTCGGGAAGGTTATGCCGTAGATGCGGGTAAGCTGCTTGTTGTGCTCGTCACCCCGCCAGTATGCGCCTGCTATCGAGAGGAGCTTCACAGCCTTTATGACGGATGTGTTTCTCAGATGCGGACCGCGGCACAGGTCGGTGAAGCCGCCGTTGGTGTAGAAGGTTATGGTGCCGTCTTCGAGGTCACGGATGAGCTCGCATTTGTACTGGTCTCCCTTTTGGGTATATTTCTTCATCGCCTCGGCTTTGGTCACGTCGATGCGGGTGAACTTCTCGCCGCTTCTGGCGAGTTCGATCATCTTTTCTTCTATCTTCTTGAGATCCGCCTCCACGAGTTGCCTTTCACCAAGGTCCACATCATAGTAGAAACCGTTTTCTATGGCAGGGCCTATGCCGAACTTGACACCGGGAAATATGGCTTCAAGAGCTTCCGCCATAAGGTGTGATGAGGAGTGCCAGAATGTGTATTTGCCTTCCTTGTCATCCCATTTGTGAAGTTTCAGCGAGGCATCCTCAGTGATGGGGCGGTCGAGATCGTATATCCTGCCGTCCACCGATGCAGACAACACATCGGCTGCCAGACGGGGACTGATGCTCTCTGCAATCTGATAAGCGGTTATTCCGCTTTCAAACTCTTTGACGTTACCGTCAGGAAATGTTATTTTAATCATTACAACAGATTTTTGATTCATCCTGCAAATTTAGGTTTTATTTTCTATCTTTGCACTGTCAATACCAATAAATATTATGAATAATTCGGATTCCAAGTGGAGCGGCGCCGCAAAGGACGGCCTTTTGCTGTCTCTTGTAACCATTGTTGTAATAACCCTTCAGATGCTTACAGGAAGCTCCTTCCTGAATATGCTCCTATGGACCATCAAAACAGTCGGCAGCCTCTGGATTCTGACAATATTCATGAAGAAATCGGCTCTCCTCAGGCCAGGTGAATCTCCGTTCGGATACGGATTCAGGGTCTGTCTCTGCTCTTCTGCTGTAATTGCAGTCTATAACCTTCTGCTCTACGGATTCCTGTTTCCCAACTATGCTACGGAAGCGATAGAATCGGCAATGCGGGTCATCAGCACCGCCTCCATCCCAAATTACGATGAATTCAGCACAATGATGGCAAAGGTCGAAGACAACTATGCGCAGATACAATGTGTCAGCACATTTCTCTGGTGTACGTTTTTCGGTCTGATTGCTAGCGCAATAGCCGGCAGCAGCATCTCCAGAAGGAAAGACATTTTCGAGGACGGCCAAATTTAGAATCCGCCATGGAACTTTCCGTCGTCATATCTCTCTACAACGAGAAGGAATCACTGCCCGAACTGACGCAGTGGATAGTCCGCTCTTTCGAAGGTCATTTCAATGATTATGAAATCATTATGGTCGACGACGGCAGCACGGACGGCTCCTGGGAATGTATCCGCAATCTTGCAGAGCAATATTCGCAGATACGGGCAATCCGCCTGCGCCGCAACTACGGCAAGTCGGCGGCACTCTATTGCGGTTTCGAAGCAGCCTGCGGCGATGTGGTGGTCACAATGGACGCAGACCTCCAGGACAGTCCGGAAGAGGTGCCTGAAATGGTCAGAATGATTCGCGAAGAAGGACTTGACATCGTTTCCGGGTGGAAAAAGAAACGCTACGACAGCAGGCTTACCAAGAATCTTCCTTCCAAGCTATACAATGCTACGGCAAGGAAAGTGACCGGCATCAGGCTCCACGATATGAACTGCGGCCTCAAGGCATACAAAAAGGAGGTTGTGAAAAACATAGAGGTTTACGGCGAGATGCACCGATTCATCCCGTACCTTGCCAAGAACGCCGGATTCGGACGGATAGGTGAAAAGGTCGTTCACCATCAGGCGCGCAAATACGGGAAAAGCAAATTCGGACCGAGCCGTTTCATCCACGGATTCCTGGACCTTCTTTCAATATGGTTCCTTCAGAAATTCGGCAAGAAGCCTATGCACCTCTTCGGTGCCGGAGGCATGCTCCTGTTTATGGTCGGTGCTGTCATTGCCGCGTGGCTCATCATAGACAAACTGCTATGCCAGTCCCGCAGCATACCTTTCAGAGCTGTCACTGACCAGCCTCTGTTCTACATCTCCCTTGTAGCGGTCATCATAGGAGCACAGCTCTTTATGACAGGGTTCCTGGCCGAGCTGATCTCACGAAACAGTCAGGACAGGAACCGTTACAATATCAGGGAGAAAATCCGTCAGATGTGAACCGCTTCGTTTCCGGAAGCAGCGGCAGCTTCCATAATAGCCTCGCTCATAGTAGGATGAGGGAATACTGAATCCACCAGCTGCTTTGCCGTAACACCCATGTTACGTGCCACGACGATTCCTCCTATCATCTCAGAAACATTGTCACCTACCAGATGCGCTCCGAGAATCCTGTCTGTGGCGGCATCCACTATCAGTTTTACGAAGCCGTCACGCGATCCTGCGGCTGTTGCTTTGCCTGATGCCGTGAAAGGGAATTTGCCCACGCGGTAGTCCAGTCCCTGCTCCTTCGCCTTTTTCTCTGTAATGCCCACAGAAGCCACCTCCGGAGTGATATAGGTACAGCCCGGGATGTTGCCGTAATCTATAGGCGCCGGATTCTTTCCGGCTATTGCCTTGACGCAGTATTCCGCCTCGGCTGAAGCTACGTGTGCAAGAGCCTGGGTCGGTATGATGTCGCCTATTGCATACAATCCGTCAACGCTGGTCTTGTAATTCCCGTCCACAACAATCTTGCCCCTGTTCATCTCCACGCCTAATTCTTCGAGGCCTATGCCTTCGGTATTCGGGCGGACGCCCACTGCGGAAAGAACCTGCTCCGCCTCTACGATCTCCTCTCCCCTTTTCGTCTCCACGACCAGTTTGCAGAGATCGCCGGAGGTATCCACGCTCTTGACGGAAGAGGAAACCATCACCTTCATTCCCATCTTCCTGAAGGAGCGGCTTATCTGCGCGGCCGTATCTTCATCCTCGACAGGGAGAATCTGCGGCATGAATTCTATGAGGGTCACGTCCACTCCGAGTGAGCGGTAGAAAAATGCGAATTCGCTTCCTATCGCCCCGGAGCCTATGACTGCCAGACTCTTTGGCAACCTGTCGGGAACCAGTGCCTGACGGTAGCATATGATTTTTTCACCGTCTATCGGAGCGAAAGGCAGACTTGCAGCCCTTGAGCCTGTGGCAAGAATGATATGATCCGCCTCATAAACGGTTTTGGAGTCATCTTCAGAAGACACTTCCACCTTTCCTCCGGCGAGCACTTTACCGAATCCCTTGATAACCTGTACATTATTCTTCTTGAAGAGATATTCGATGCCTTTATTCATCGTAGCGGAGACTCCCCGGCTGCGGGCAACTATCGCCTGAAGGTCCGCCTGCACGTTTTCTGCAGAAAAGCCGTATGAAGCGCCGTTCTCGGCATAGTGTAAAGCCTGAGCGCTCTTGAGAAGAGCCTTGGTCGGGATGCATCCCCAATTGAGGCAGATGCCGCCGAGTTCGTTACATTCTACAACAGCAGTGTTGAAGCCCAGTTGTGCAGCCTTGATGGCAGCTACATATCCTCCAGGACCCGATCCGATGACAATAATATCGTATTTCATATGAATGATTAAATGGTTTCACTTTATGGCCGGGAAGTGCAATCTACCCCGACAAACTTCCGAAAGCTCAGCTTACTTCAAGGCTTTATTGCTCCTTGCCGTGGCAGTTCTTGTATTTCTTGCCGCTGCCGCAAGGGCAAGGGTCGTTGCGGCCCACTTTCTTCTCCACGTGGACAGGCGCGTTGCTCCTCGGCTGGGAGCTGTTGTTCAGAAGATCAGGACGACTTGTCTGCATACGGCTCAGGTCGGAATGCCTTTCACGGGCTTCAGTAGCCACATCTTCCGGTTCCTGATCCTGTTTGAGGAAAATCTGCGCGCGGAGCAGGAATGCCAGAACATCCTTGTATATACCCTCGAGAGCTGTCATAAACAGGTTGTAGCTTTCTCCCTTGTAGATAAGGATAGGGTCTTTCTGCTCATAAGCGGCATTCTGGACCGACTGTTTGAGGTCGTCCATCCCGCGTAGATGCTCCTTCCAGTATTCGTCTATCACACGGAGAGTTACGGTCTTCTCCACGGCACGTACAAGTTCGCGTCCCTTTGTCTCATATCCTTTCTTCAAATCCACAAGCACCGTATAGACGAGTTTTCCGTCAGATACAGGTATTGCAATGTTCTGATAGAACTGGCGCTTGGTCTCATAGACATATTTGATTATAGGCCAACTCCTTTCAACGAGTTCATCGAAACGACGCCGCTGAACGTTGGCAATGGATTCGCGGAGCGCCTGGGCAACCTGTTCCCTGCGGGACTTGTTGTAGAAGGCTTCATCGAATTCAGGCTGCACGGAAAGGACTTTCATACACTCATCGCAGAATGTCCCGTAGTCAGCATCACGGTAATTGTCCACAAATATGTCGCAATAGTCGGAGGTCATATTGAGGACATCCACGTCTATCCTTTCACCTGTAAGTGCGCTGCGACGCTTCGTATATACGACTTCACGCTGCGAGTTCATCACGTCGTCGTAGTCCACGAGTCTCTTTCGTGTTCCGAAATGATTCTCCTCAACCTTTCTCTGAGCCCTTTCAATGGCGCTTGACAGCATTCCGGCCTGAAGCGCTTCATTGTCGGCCATACCCATATTGTCAACAAGCCTGGTGATGCGTTCGCTGCCGAAAAGACGCATGAGATCGTCTTCGAGAGACACATAGAAGATTGAACTTCCCGGGTCCCCCTGACGGCCGGCACGGCCTCGAAGCTGGCGGTCCACACGGCGGCTGTCGTGACGCTCGGTACCGATGATGGCAAGACCGCCGGCAGCCTTCACTTCATCGGACAGTTTGATGTCGGTACCGCGGCCCGCCATATTGGTGGCGATAGTGACGGTTGACGGCTCACCTGCGTGAGCTACGACCTCCGCCTCACGGGCGTGCTGCTTGGCGTTCAGTACCTGATGCTGTATGCCCCTTATCTTGAGCATTCTGCTCAGGAGCTCGGAAATCTCCACGGAAGTTGTACCGACCAATACCGGACGCCCCTGTGAAACGTATTCCTGCACCTTTTCTATCACGGCGTTGTATTTGGCTTTCTTTGTCTTGTAGATAAGATCCTGCTGGTCATCCCTGATTACCGGCCGGTTTGTCGGAATCACCACCACGTCCAATTTGTAGATGCTCCAGAACTCGCCCGCCTCCGTCTCTGCCGTACCGGTCATGCCGGAAAGCTTGTGATACATACGGAAATAGTTCTGAAGGGTAATGGTGGCGAATGTCTGGGTGGCAGCTTCAACCTTGACGTTCTCCTTCGCCTCAACAGCCTGATGCAGTCCGTCGCTCCAGCGACGGCCCTCCATAATACGGCCGGTGCCCTCGTCCACAATCTTGACCTTGTTGTCTATTATCACATAGTCCACATCCTTAGAGAACATTGCGTACGCCTTGAGAAGCTGGTCCACGGTGTGCATACGTTCCGCCTTTAGGGAATAGTTCGCATACAGTTCGTCTTTCTGACGCTGCTTTTCCTCGGGAGTCCCCTCTCCGTGTTCTATTTTCGACACTTCGTCGCCAAGACGCGGCATAAGGAAGAAATCAGGGTCTCCCACCGCCTGCGCAAGGACCTCATTGCCCTTGTCGGTCAATTCGACTGTATGCTGCTGCTCGTCGATGACGAAATAGAGTTCGTTCGTCACTATTCTCTGCTCTATGTCCTTGTCCTGGAAAGCCGCGCGGATTATCTTGCTGTCAGCCTCTTCGAGTATTCGCTTTATACCCTGCTCGCTGAGATATTTGATCAGAGGCTGGTACTTCGGCAGACCCTTGTGGGCCCTGAGAAGCAGAATTTCTCCCTTGTCCTTGATTTCACCGGATGCAATGAGTCTCTTTGCCTCGTTGAGTGTCTGGTTTATAAGATTCTTCTGGGCATTGTAAAGCTTTTCCACATAAGGCTTGTACTCAAGAAAAGCCTCGTCCCCGGCTCTTTCCACCGGACCTGAAATGATGAGAGGCGTTCTGGCGTCATCTATCAGGACAGAGTCAACCTCATCGACGATAGCATAGTGGTGTTTGCGCTGCACAAGGTCTTTCGGATTGATGGCCATATTGTCGCGCAGGTAATCGAAACCGAATTCGTTGTTGGTTCCGAAAGTGATGTCGGCCTGATATGCCTTGCGACGTGCATCCGAATTGGGCTGGTGCTTGTCTATACAGTCCACAGAAAGGCCGTGGAACATATAAAGCGGTCCCATCCACTCGGAGTCTCGTTTGGAGAGATAGTCGTTGACTGTCACGACGTGGACGCCTTTGCCTGAAAGGGCATTGAGGAACACCGGGAGTGTTGCCACGAGAGTCTTTCCTTCACCTGTTGCCATCTCGGCGATTTTTCCGCTGTGAAGCACAGATCCTCCTATGAGCTGGACATCATAGTGGACCATATCCCAGGTGATGACGTTTCCTCCTGCCATCCAACTGTTCTTCCAGATGGCATAGTCACCGTCAATGTTGACGAAATCGTGACTTGCGCTGATATCACGGTCAAAGTCGGTGGCTTTCACTCTGATTGTGGAATTCTCCTTGAAACGGCGCGCCGTGGATTTCATTATCGCGAATGCGTCGGGAAGTACACTGTCGAGAATTTCCTCTATCTTCTTGTCTATCGTTTCAGTCAGCTGGTCAAGTTCGGTAGCCATCTTCTCCTTTTTGGAAACCTCCATCTCAGGATCGGAAAGCTGCTCCTTTATCTGTTCCACCTTTGTCTCCTCCGGAGAGACGTAGGCGCGTATCTTCTCTTTAAGGGCTTCGGATTCAGCGCGCAGCTCGTCATCCGAAAGCTTGTCTATGCGCTCGTATGATGCGAGTATGAGTTTGAGTGTCGGGGTAAGCTGCTTGAGGTCTCTTTCCGCTTTGGACCCGAACAGTTTCTTTAAAAGATTTGCCATTGTAAGTCTTTGAATAGAATAACTTGCGAAGATACGAAAAAAATCAGGGAAATCACACCTTGAGGAATATCTTCTGTTTATAGAGGAAATATGGAATCAGCCAGCTTACGAAGAAGAAGCCGGCCCGGAGAATTACGGTTGCGACGCTGTCCGGACACAGTTCGGCAACCCCCTTGAAGAGGAAGTCGCGGGCATAGCCCACACTGAAGAACCTTGGCACCATAAAGACAGCTATGGAATTCATACCCACCACTTTGAAGGGGAATATCCATCCGTCCCACCCCTTTACGTCAATAATCCAGTAGAATATGGCGAAGAGATAGAGCGAGTATGCTCCCGCAGCCAGAACAAAGGTGCTGGACCAGAGTTTTTTGTTGACGGGATACCAGTTTTTCCATACTAGGCAGAGGACCAGCATCAGGGTGGCTGCTCCCAACATCCACAGCGTCTTTCGGTTTCCGCTGATATTCTCTTTTCTGACAAATTCACCGGTAAACATACCGAGCATTGCCGTAACTATCGCGGGAATCAGGCTCAGCAGCCCTTCAGGATCGAAATTGGTCTTGTAAAGATGGCCGGGGAAAATGGTTCTGTCTATATAGCCCGCCAGACATCCCTCAAGAGAGAGAGGATCTGTTCCCGCAGGAGCGTCAGGAGCCGGAATCATACTGACAAACCAATACCCCAGAAGGATGATCGTTGCAATCACGGCACGAGTTCGCGGCCTGAAATTGATGAAGAGCAAAGCGGCGAACATCCACGCAAAACCGATTCGGCCAAGGACGCTGAAAATCCTGAGAGTATCGTGGTGAAACCTCAGGAAACCGTTGCATATCAGGCCGAGGAAGAAAAGTACGAAACCCCGGATAATTATCTTCCTGTATATCTTCCACCGCACCATCCCCCTGGATTGCATATTTGCATAGGAGAATGGAAATGAGATGCCGGCAATATAAAGGAACAGGGGGAAAATGGTGTCATGGTGCTGGAACCCGTTCCAACTGACGTGGCCCATCTGCCTTGCCAGAAAGCAATCGGCTCCTCCGGGGAAGAGGGCGCAGATGGCTGCAATCAGCGAAGCAAGTCCCATAATGAACATCATGTCAAAGCCGCGCAGTGCATCCAGCGAGGCAAGGCGATTGTCTGTTTTCATAGCATATCTTTCATATTGTTTCAGTCAGGAGAGCTCCAAGCTCGCCTATGTTCTCTACGATAAGGTCAGGAGGGTTCGGAGATTCGAGCGCAACCTCCAGAGTCGTTTCTCCGCTCAGCACCAGTACGCTGAAGGCCCCGGCATTCTGAGCCATCGCGATATCGGTGTATATGCGGTCCCCCACCATTGCAATCTGCCCCGCCTCAAGGCCACGCTGATGCATTATGCCGCGAAGCATTTCGGGATCCGGTTTACCCATTGTGATGTCAGGCTTGCGTCCTGTGGCCCATTCGATGCATTTGCAGATCGAGCCGCAGTCCACCAGAACGGTCGGACTGTCCGTAGGGCATACTTTGTCCGGATTGGTCGCAAGGTACGGTATCCCCTGCTTCACCCACCAGGATGCACGGCACAGACGGGAATACTGCAGTGTCATATCGAAGGAGACGACAACCATATCAGGAACATCGTCCGCCGAATCCGTTGCAGCCTCGAAGCCTGCCTGCAGAAATTGTTCGGTCATACTCGGAGTGCCCAGGATGAAAAGTTTCTTCACGAGCGGATGATGGGCTCTGATATAGTCTATCGAAGCTATCACGGTCGTGTACATTTCGCTTTCATCCGCGCTGATACCCATCCGGGAAAGTTTGGCAAGATAGTCTCCTATACTTTTCGTAGGGTTGTTGGTCAGGAAAGAGTATGATATCCCTGTCTCCGAAAGACCTTTCAGAAACGGAATCGTGAAAGGAAAGATATTGTTGCCCAGATATATCGTTCCGTCCATATCCAAGGCTACGTGCTTGATGCCTGCCAGCCTTTCCCGGAGGGTCCTGTCATCGAATCTGCTTATCATCGGTATTCTGCTCTTTGAATTTTGCGGTAAACTGCTGTGAGCGGGAGTAGCCGTCACGCGGAGCCTTCCACATCGTCATAAATATGGCCGCCCCAATGATGCCTACGATTATGAATGTAATGAACACGGCATTCCATCCCCAAGCGTCTGCAATCATACCGATGCCGACTGCTGAAACCGCGCTTCCTATATAACCCAGAAGGCCTGTCACGCCGTTGGCGGTAGCTGAAGCCTCTTTGGTAGCCTGATTGGCGGCGCCTATTCCGATGAGCGCCTGAGGTCCGTAGATGCAGAAACCTCCCATTGCAAGCATGGCTATGGAGAGAACTGCCGGTGCCTGAGGGAACAGCGCGAAGCCGCCGAAGAAGACGATTGCACCCGCCATGCAGACGAAGCACATTCTGTGCGCCTTGCCGGCAAACCACCTGTCAGTGGCCCACCCTGCGAATATGGTTCCTACAATCGCTGTAAGTTCGAATACGCCTACCGAAATGGCAGCGTTCGAAATGCTCATTCCCTTGTTTTCAGTAAGGAACTTCGGTCCCCAGTCAAGCACTCCCATACGGAGTACGTAAACGAAAATATTGGCAATGGCCAGTGTCCAAACCCATCTGTTACGGAAGACCATCTCCCTGAGGAAAGCCTTGTGGGCACCTTTCTTGCCCTCTGTCTCTTCCTTGCCGGTATGGGTGCCTTCTATCTCGGGCAGTCCCACACTTTGCGGCCTGTCTTTCAGAAGAAGGAATATCCATGCCGCTCCTGCAAGGGCGAAGCAGGCAGGAAGCCAGAAGCACCAACGCCACGCCCCATAGTGGGTTGCGTAGGACATTATCCTCGAAGTGCGGTCTGCCTCGGAAAGGTCGCCCCACCCTTTGATACTGTCAGCAAGATTGGCAGTAATCTGCGATATCACGCTGCCATCACCGCTCATATCGGTGCCGAACCCTGTCATAATCCATCCGCATACAATCACAGCGCAGAATGCCCCTATCGAATGGGACGTATTCCAGATTGACATCTTGGTTGCCAGCTGCGAAGGTTCTATCCACTGCGGAAGGAGTCTGGCGCACGGAGGAAAGCCCATTCCCTGAAAATACTGGTTCAGGATAATGGTGACACCCATCACGAATATCAGCATGTTGACAAACTGAGGTCCTTCGTGGACACCGGTAATCCAGTAGCTCAGGTCAACGCCGAATCCGAAGGCGAAATTGGAAGCCGCGCAGAGCAGAAGGCCTATAGCCATGAACACTCTCGTGCTCACCCTGTCAACGATGAATCCGTTGATGAAACGGGAAAGCCCGTACACGAGCGAGCCTATGCCTATCACCAGGCCGAAACTGGTGTTGGAAATGCCGTATTCCGCTGTCATTCCGGGCATTGCCACAGAAAAATTCTTGCGCACGAAATAGTATATGGCATAGCCTATCATCGACACGATGATTGTTCGCCACTGCCAGTACTTGAAGGATTTTTTGGTTTGTGTTGCCATAAAAGGACAATTTCTTGATTCGTATCATTTTCATATCTTGAGAGCACCGGCCAGGATGCTGACAGGATTTGCCACTGCCAGACCGGTATGCATCTCTATCTGCCACTTGCAGGTTTCGCAATCCGTGGCGACCACATCGGGGGCCAACTGCTTCAACCGGTGGAAAAGAGGTTCTCCTATACTGTCGGAGATATGTCTGTTCTCTTTCTTGAAACCATACGTGCCGGCCACACCGCAGCATTGTTGTTCGAGAACCGTAAGTTCCACTCCCGGAATCATTTTGAGAAGTTCAATTGAATAAAAGCTCCAACCAAGCTTCGCCATATGGCAGGCTGTATGGTAGGCCACTTTCATTTTGTAATCAGGCTTGAATGAGAGTTTCACTCCGTTGTCCGTGATGAATTCATAAATGAATTTCACGGCCATTTCGACAGAGTCCCTGACGGAAGAATTGTCAATAGAGAGAATCTCCCTGTACTCGTCGCGTATGGTAAAAGTGCAGGTACTGCCGGTTGTAAGCACTTTTCCACCGCCCCGGACAGCTTTTTCAATCTGTTCGATATTGTTGTTTGCCTGTTTATCCGCACGTTTCACAAAACCATTGGAAATGAGGGCAATACCGCAGCATTGTTCATGCTCCAGAAGTCTGACGCCGATGCCCAGCGCATTGAGAATCTTTATGAGGTCCATTCCCAACTCAGGGTAGTTGTAATTGACATAGCACCCGTGGAAATAACTCACTTTCAAAGGGAAAGCCTCTTGTGAGCGGGCAATTTCCTTTCTGTAGAGAGTTTCAAAAGTGCGCCTTGCATATCTGGGGCCACCTTTGAACATCATTCCGGCAGCGAGATTGGCAACCGGTGAAAATGCCGTACCCAGAGTCCCCATCAGATCAGTCCGGGAAAGCACAGTGTTGCGGATGACGTGGGAACGTCTTCCGTACCTGAGTCTTGCTCGAAGAATATAGTCGGCTATCCTGACGTCGGAAGGACAGGCAACTTCGCATCGCTTGCAGTTCAGACAGTATTTCAGAGCATCGTTGTAATATTCCGGATCGAGCATCCTGTATCTCTCGCCGTCCGGCCCCGCCTGCTTGGGTCCCGGGAAAAGTCCGGTTGCTTTCGCTACGGGACAGTACTCGTTGCAGATCGTGCATTTCATGCACTGCTCGAAATTATTGTCTCTTATATCACTCATCTTCCTGTTATTGAACCTATTGCATAAAGATTGGAAACAATTTCGCCATTGATGCGGGGATGCCCTTCGCAGTCGGTCACAACTCCGAAATGCATAAAAGGCTGGTCGGCATAGAAATCCGGAACCACCCAGGAGGTGTGGTCGCCTTCACAATTGAGATCCAGGCCGAATACAGGTTCCCACACCTTGTCGGCGGAAGATTCCAGTCCTTTGGAAAAGAAACTGCCGGTAGCGAGCCAGAAACGCTTCGCTTCCATTGGAGTCGTGCCGTGATTGGCAGTGAACACCGCCTTCAAAATGCCGTCTTCAATCTTTCCGCGAAGAACGGTGTCTCCCATAAAGAAAACGCCTCCGGCATCGGTAAATCGCTTCCTTTCCTGCAGATGATCATAAGAATCATCCCTGAACCGGCGGCTGCTTTCACCCTTCGCTACAGCAAGGACAGTCTCTCCTTTCGAGAGAAGTTCCATTCCTTTTTGCAGGCCACTGTGGCCACCTCCGATTATTATGTTGTCGAATTTCATTTTTTATAAATCCATTGGGTAAGTTGCGCCTCACGCAGGGCATCTCCCCATGCGACAGGAAAGATTCCCTTCCATCTTTCTTGCATGAAGCCGTCAATATCGGGATTTTCGAGCATCCGTGCGGCCTTTCTGGCGCAAAGTTGCCCCTGACAGGTGCCCATTCCGAGTCTGGTGCGGCGGCGCAGGGTGACAAGATCGAATACGTCTCCGCTTTCCACCGCCTTCCTTATCTGCTCGTCCGTCACGTTTTCACATTCACAGACAAGACTGCCTCCGAAATGAAAACCTCCGCTCAGATGGTCAGGAAGGACTCTTTCAGCAGTGGAGCAAGGCACCTGACGCTTCAACTTCCGGCAGACCAAATCCACGGCCTGTTCTGCCATAAGTCTGTATGTCATCAGTTTGCCTCCTGTTACGGTAATAAATCCGCGTATGCCGTCCCTCTCTTCGTGGTCCAGCAGCACTATTCCCCGGGATATGTTGCGTCCAGTAGGGTCCGAGTCGGAAGCGACAAGAGGCCTTACGCCACTGTATGCACGCAGAATACGGGTTTGAAGAAGTTCCGGAGCCAGTTTGGCGCCTTCGCGCAGAAGCAGATCCACCTCTGCCGGCTCCGGCCGCACATCATCTATGCCTTCCGGAGAAATTCTAGTGGAAGTGGTGCCGAGTATGCTGACGGAACTGCCCGGAACAAGTATGTCTCCGTCTGCAGACTTGCGGCAACGGTTCAGGACAACATTGTTCACCCGGTGGCCGAACACCAGAAGCGTACCTTTGGCCGGATACATCCCTATCCTCGCTCCAGCCATACGGGCTATCTGTGAGCCCCAGATGCCGGCCGCATTTATCACTATGTCGCAGTAGATGTCTGTTTTTTCTCCTGAAAGCATATTCTTCACGTGCAGTCCTGTGACACTGTCACGCTCTTTTATGAAACTCACCACCTGCGTAAAGGTGCGTACTGCCGCACCGTGAGCTTTGGCATCTGCAATATTGGCAATTATCAATCTGAACGGGTCCACAGAGCCGTCGGGCACCCGCACAGCACCGGTTATCGAAGGATTGACCGCAGGTTCGAGCCTTCTGGCTTCAGACGGATCGATTGCCTCTGCAGCTATTCCGGCAGCCTGACACGATTCTATGAATTTCTTCTGATAGGCAGGGTCATCTTCAGGCAGCGAAATGAAAAGACCGTCCGTCGGCTCTATGCAGGATGGGGCTATCCTCTTCAGTATCATATTCTCGCTGATACATTCACGGGCGGATTCTCCATCACCGACTGCATATCTGGCACCGCTGTGAAGCAGTCCGTGATTGCGGCCCGAAGCGCCATTCGCCAAATCCTCCTTTTCCAGAAGAAGAGCAGTGAAGCCTCTCAGGGAGCAATCTCTCACTATGCCGGCTCCGGTAATGCCACCTCCTATCACCACCACGTTGTAATGGTCTTTTCCGCTGCGAATCCTTGTTGAAGAAACAGTATTGAAAGGAGCGTCTTCAAAAAAGGTTATCCCCTTCGTGGTGGAGATGGAATTATATAAATCACAATATTTTCCGGCATCGTAGCCATATCGCGGATAAACCCATAACCTGAATTCCGACAGGAGCGCTTCGCTGCAGTGCCACTTGTCAAGAGACTCCATTATGTCGCCTCCGACCACCAGGATAAACTCATTGGAAGGCTCGGTGTCGCGCAGGTAGCGGAGAGTATTGATTGTGTACAAAGGTTCTTTCAGAGCGAATTCGACGTCAGAGACCTTCACTTTCAGGCCGCTTTCCGCTGCCGCCTTACGTACCTCGTCGAGCCGTTTTTCAGCTGTGGCCAGAAGGCCGTCCTTGAAAGGATTCTGAGGAGAGACCACAAGCCTGACCTCCACTTGGGGAAAACGGCGGTTGATATATCCGACTATATCCAGATGCCCGTCGTGTATCGGATTGAAAGAGCCAAAGAGCAGGGCTACCTGATGTTTTTCGCGGTTCCGCTGCATATCACTTCTTCAAAAAACGGGAAACAGTACTTTCAGCGTCAGAGAGACACCTCTCCAGATTGTCGTTCACCAGCACTACATCGAACTGCGGAGCGAATTCCAACTCTTCCGAGGCTTTTCTGACACGTTTCTCTATGGACTGCGGGTCATCGGTACCTCTGAGTTCCAGACGTCTGCGCAATTCATCTATGGAAGGGGCCTTGACGAAGACGCTCAGGGCGGCATCACCGAAATAGCGCTTCAGATTAACCCCTCCCTTTACGTCCACATCGAAAAGAATCACCTTGCCGTCATTCCACAGACGGCTTACTTCGGACTTCAAAGTACCGTACCGAGTGCCGGCATAAACCTCTTCGTGCTCGACGAATTCTCCCGCAGCCACTCTGCGGCTGAACTCCTCATCGGATATGAAATAGTACTCCACGCCGTCGCGTTCTGTCCCTCTCGGAGCTCTCGAAGTGGCGGAAATAGAAAAAGCGAAACAGTTGTAAACCTCCAGAAGATGATTCACCACCGTGCTTTTCCCCGACCCGGATGGAGCTGAAAATATAATCACTTTTCCCTGTTTCACAGACATTGTCAGTTTTAATGAATATAAAATACAAATTTAGTAAAAAATCCACTATCTTTGCCACGTCCAAACAAGAATTAAACTTTCAACGAATATGGTATCTTACAAAGAAATCGGACTGGTAAACACCAAGGATATGTTTGCCAAGGCAGTCAAGGGCGGATATGCCATTCCGGCCTTCAATTTCAACAATATGGAACAGCTTCAGGCCATCATAATGGCATCAGCTGAAACAAAATCCCCTGTCATCCTTCAGGTTTCGAAGGGAGCGCGCAACTATGCCAACCAGACACTTCTGCGCTATATGGCTGAAGGTGCTGTCCAGTATGCAAGGGAACTCGGTTGGGAAAATCCTCAGATTGTGCTTCACCTCGACCACGGTGACAGCTTCGAACTTTGCAAGAGTTGCGTGGATATGGGCTTTTCGTCAGTAATGATAGACGCATCCGCACTTCCTTTCGAGGAAAATATCGCCCTCACCAAGAAGGTCGTGGACTATGCCCACAAATATGACGTCTCGGTAGAAGCCGAACTCGGTGTGCTTGCAGGTGTGGAAGATGAGGTTTCCGCTGAGGAATCGCACTACACAAAGCCTGAGGAAGTAATCGAATTCGCCACACGAAGCGGCTGCGACTCCCTTGCCATCTCAATCGGGACGTCTCACGGAGCATACAAGTTCACTCCGGAACAGTGTACGGTAGATCCTCAGACCGGCCGTCTCGTTCCTCCTCCATTGGCCTTCGATGTCCTCAGTGAAGTTGAAAAGAAGCTTCCCGGCTTCCCTATCGTCCTCCACGGTTCATCTTCAGTGCCTCAGGAAGAGGTCGATACGATCAATGCCAACGGAGGTGCACTCAAAGCAGCCGTCGGCATTCCTGAAGAGCAGCTTCGCAAGGCCGCGAAGAGTGCGGTATGCAAGATCAACATCGATTCCGACTCACGTCTTGCAATGACAGCCGCCATACGCAAGGTATTCTCTGAAAAGCCTGCAGAATTCGATCCTCGCAAATACCTGGGTCCGGCACGTGACAATATGAAGAAACTCTACGTCCATAAGATAGTAAACGTACTCGGCAGCGACGGCAAAGCCCTCTAAACCAAGTCACAACATAGCAAAGCGCATGCTCAGTCAATTCAGGGCATGCGTTTGTTTTTAAAAAATACGTTACCTTTGCCCCCTATGAACGGTATTTTTCTGACAGCGGTATTCATTGCCGCAATGGCGCTTATGATACTTTCCATCTCGAAATGGAAAGTGCACCCCTTTCTGGCCATAATCGGCGTGGCCCTACTGATGGCCATAGCGGTGGGACTTCCGCTTGACACCATCCCTACCACCCTCGGCAAAGGATTCTCATCCATCTTCGTCAGCATCGGCCTTGTAATAATCTTCGGCACCATCATCGGACAGATACTGGAAAAGACAGGTGCAGCCCTGCGGCTCGCCGACACGGTCCTCAAAATCCTGGGGCCGCGCCACCCGCAACTGGCCGTGATGATTATAGGATGGATTGTCTCGATTCCCGTCTTTTGCGACAGCGGTTTCATTATCGTCAACCCCATACGCAGGAATCTCTCCCGCCGGACAGGTGTCTCGTCCGTTTCGCTGACCGTAGCGCTCTCTGCCGGACTTTATGCGGCACACGTCCTGATTCCGCCGACTCCGGGGCCGGTGGCCGCCGCCGGTATGGTCGGGCTGGAGAACAACCTTCTTTCCGTGATAGGGATAGGCGCTGCAATATCTGTGTTCACTCTCCTTCCGACATATTTCTTCGCAAAGAAAGTGGGCCGAAAAGTAAAATCGGCAGATGAAAACGGGACAGGAAACGCTCCGGCCGAAACATATGAGCAGACAATCGATTCTTTCGGCACTCTGCCCTCCACTGCCGCCTCGCTCCTTCCGATCATAGTGCCGATAGTACTGATGGCGGCAGGCTCGATTGCTTCGATGTCCGGTGCAGGGAGCACTTTTGCCGGGACTCTCGCAACATTCCTAGGCAAACCGGTGATTGCCCTTATCTGCGGCACGCTGTTCGCCCTGATTCCGCTCTTGAGGACAGGAAAAGCATCCGCCCTTTATGAAATCACGCAGGAATCCCTCAAGACCGCAGGCCCCATCATATTCATCACTGCAGCAGGAAGTGTCCTCGGACAGGTCATAATGGATGCGGGTTTTGTCGGCTTCATTCAGGACAATGCGTCCGTTCTCAGCGCTGCCGGCATTTTCTTTCCTTTCGCAGTGGCTGCAATTCTGAAAACCGCAGTTGGTTCATCCACTGTGGCACTAACCACCACTGCCGGCATTATGGGAATGTTCGATGCCGGGAATTCGATTATGGCTGCGCTGGGTTACACGTCACCTTTGGGCGCAGCACTTGTTGTCATGGCCATCGGGGCCGGCGCAATGACAGTGTCACACGCCAACGACAGCTATTTCTGGGTGGTGACCAATTTCGGCGGAATGACACCGGAAGACGGTTACAGGATCCAGACGGTGATGTCGCTCATTATGGGCCTTTCAACCATAACGGCAGTTTTCCTGCTGAGTCTGATTCTTTTATAGAAACCCCTATATCTGTCCGTTCCTCTCCTCACCTATCAATGCCGGCGTACCGGCAATGCTTCTGGGGCTGATTCTCGTCCCAATCGTAAATCTTTTTACTCGCGTCAGGAACAAAACTGCCGTCGAGGAGATGTTCGGCTGTTATAACAAAAATGTAACAGTCAAGGCAGCGACGGCGCTTATCTTTCCAGAAGACGGAGCAGCGGCAGAATCCTGTGCTCGTTGTACGGATGCTCCCTCAGAGGCAGATTGAACCGCGTGCATCCCCTGAGAACGGTAGAGGCGTGGGTGAATTCGCGGAAGCCCCACTGCCCGTGATAAGCCCCCATTCCGGAATGGCCGACACCTCCGAACGGTACACCCTTGACCATCATATGCACACAGACCTCATTGATGCAACCGCCTCCGTACTGAAGCGAGCGCATCACACGGTCGGCCCATCTGATGTTCTTGGTAAACAGATACATAGCCAGCGGATGTTCCCTGTTTTCAATGATGTCAAGAATTGCATCAACCTCGCAGTCCCTGAAAGGAACGACAGGAAGCAGCGGGCAGAACAGTTCTTTACGGACAATATCCTCATCTGCACCGACCGGATAGATTATCGTCGGAGCGTAACGTTGCTCAGTTGCATTACCTCTGCCACCAAAAATAATGCGGTCGCGGTATGCATCGGCAAGGGATGAACATTTTTCGTAAGCCTGAGGCGTGATAAGTTTAGGATATTCCCCGTTATCCTGTGCATTCTCACCTATTTGCCGCACAAACTCGTTCTTGAGTGCATCGAGGAAATCGGGGGCAATTTCCTCAGCCACGGCCACCTGATTGATGTTTATGCATATCTGGCCCGCATTGCACAGTTTGAAAAAGGCTATCTTGCGCGCCGCGTCGCGGATGTCGGCATCCTTGCGTACGATGCACCAGTTGCCGGTTTCACCTCCCAGTTCAAGAGCCACTGGCGTCAAGTTCTCAGCAGCCTTTGCCAGAACGTGCTTGCCCACTTGGGGCGAGCCGGTATAGAAAATCTTGTCCCACTTCTGTTCCAGGCACATATCGGCAACATCGTGTCCGCCGTCTATCAATGTCACAAACTCAGGAGGAAAGACTTCCGCTATGAATTTCTTCATAGCCGCCGTGCAATTGGCGGATTTGGCACTTGCCTTGATTACGACGGTATTGCCTCCGCAAATGCTTGCGGCAACTACGCCAAGCGTCAGAAGAATAGGGAAATTGAACGGACTGATTACCAGTGTGACGCCGTACGGCATCTTGTAAACTTTGGTGACAAGGCTCGGGAAGCACATCAATCCGCTGAAATGCCTTTCCGGGCGGGCCCATTTCCGAAGGCCGCGCAGCATTTCGTTGATTTCCACTACTATGGGTCCTATGTCGCAGAGATAGGCTTCCGTTGCGCTGCGACCCAAATCCTTGCGCAACGCATCTTCGAAATCCTTTTCGTGGGAGATGACCGCATCGCGGAGCCTCCGTAACTGGCGAAGCCTCCAGTTCACGTCCAGAGTAGTGCCCGTACGGAAGAATGTTCTTTGTTTTTCGACGATGCCTTGAATATTGGAAACTGTGTATGGCATATCAGTACAAGTTTTTGATTTCAGAAAGGATGCTGATGATTTGCCTGCGCTTGAACGTCACAGGCGCGGAATAATTGATGGAGTCTTTTGCAATGGCCACGGAAAGTTCCTTGAAATCCGCCGGATCGATGACGCTCCCGTCAAGTTTCAGGTCACTGTTGGAAATCAGAGAATTCAAAGCCTCAAACAGTGAATCCACGCTGTCAAAGGAACAGTAACGGGCCAGCTCGGTCAAATGTTCCTTGCAATCCTCCTTCTGAGAGCGCATTATCGGCATCAGGCACATGGCGATGGCCTCACCGTGCGGGATATGGTATCTTGCTCCTATCGAATGTGCAAAGGCGTGTACATAGCCGGCCAACTGCTTATTGATTGCATTGCCGCCCAGATTTGCGGCAAGGCACATTGCTCCTCTGGCTTCGATATTTTCCGGATGTTCTTTCAGCACAGGCAGATTCTCAAGCACAAGCCGTACGCATTGTCTGCTCTTTTCCATATCATTCTGTGAGCTGCTGACATCGGCGACAGACCCTTCAAGGCCGTGACTCAATGCATCAATTCCACAGGATGCAGTAAGCTTCCACGGTGCCTTGACTGTCAATTCACTGTCAAGCAGCACTGCGCGAATGTCAAGTCCCACAATCACTGAGGCAAACTTTCCTCCGTTTTCTTGCGAAATGACAGCTCCAACCGTCATCTCAGCACCTGTTCCCGCCGTGCTCGGTATCGCTATGACAGGCAAGGTCCTGTTTGGAACAATGAGGAATTTCTGAAGAAGCTGTTTGACGGAAACATGTTTCAGGCGACAACCGGCGGCAATCATCTTGCCGGTATCCATCACGGAACCTCCGCCGAAGGATATGATACACTTTGCCTCATTTTTCAAGGCCATCAACCGCCCGGCTTCAATATAATCAAGCTTTGGTTCCGAACTTATTTCATCGTAAATTTCGTACCGGATTCCTTCATCAGCGAGTGATTTCTCAATTGCGTCAAGGTATCCGAGATGGACAAGAATCCTGTCTGTCAGAATCAGCACGGTATCAAAGCCATAATTCCTGCATATTCCGCCGATTTGCCCACGGCACCCAAAGCCTTCTATGACTGCAGGCTCCGGTATAGGAATCGTCTTCATGACTTTTCCCGGCAGTTTTCTTATAGCCTTTCTGGTAAGAAACATATTCTCCATAATGCAAATATAGCAAACATATCGGCGAAGAGCAAGAAGTCGTGCCGGACCGGTTACTGCATCCTTCAGTAAGATTGCGGGGTATGTCAACAACACAACGGATTCATATGTCCGGACGGATGAATCAGATATGGTAATCCACTGTACAGAAATATGATTTTAAGAACCTGTTTTGAAATGATTGGTTTTAAATTTTATAGAAGATTTTTTAATGATTTTTCTTGTATTTTGAAGGAGCGATGGGGTTCCATTGTGACTGGAAAATACGGGAAAAAGAGTAAAAAAGATTCATAAAAGAAAAATTGAATTATTTCAAAACAGATTTTATGTAATTTTATCAAATTTTACAATCTTCGCACCTTTAACCTGAAAACATAAGTATATATGAAAAAGATTTTATCTATCATTCCTGCCATAGTGACAGCTGCATTCTTGACAATTTCTTGCGGGAAGGCCGATCCAACCCCGACCCCAACCCCGACTCCGACTCCGACTCCGACAACGGAAGACTGCACATATCACGTTGACTTCTCAATCAGCATCACTCAAGATATGCAGAAATTGTTTGACTTTACCGGAAGCAAATTTATTTGCGGAAGCACAGAAACCGACTTCGGAGATCTGCTTTCCTTCTCGTCAGGTTTTTCTGCATTGAATGTCAATGGTGATGCTCCTTGCAACACTTCCTACAAACTGTTTCTTATACCTAAGAAAGATTTTGAGCCTGTATCAGGAAAAACATATGACGTGATAACTGAAATTTCATATAAGATTACCACAGTCAGCAAGACCTCAGGAAAAACTGTTTCATCTGTTATCAAGCCTGATGGAATTTCCATCAAGGGCGTAGACTTCAGTGAAGCGAAAGAAAAGGGATACAGTGTCGAAAAAGTTCTTAACACGCTCAAGAATAGCGCAGAATCCAGCCTTTCTTTCTCTATTTCAAAAGACGGCTCCATCCAGCAGCTTTTTCAGTGAAGTCAGAAAAAATCGGCCTGCTTGCCGGTCAAGCAGCCATATTCCGGTATATATGCTGATCTGGGCAACGGAAAACCGGCCTGGACTGCCGAGCAGATGAAGGAGATAGTAATGGCTGCAAACGCAAAAGGAGAGGCCGTTCATTGTCACGTCATGGGTGATTTGGCAGCCTCCATCACCATTGATGCATTTGCCGCGGGTTACGATAAAGATGTCCGGAACAGTATGTGCCATCTGCGCAATATCGACGCCCCGGATTATCAGAAGATGGCCGAAAAATGTAATATAGCGTGCTGTGGAGCTATGAACTGGCACGCCGGGGATCCGGGAATGATTGCATTGCTCAAAGAAAGGGGTATCCCCGAAAAGTACGCGAAGGAGTCATATCCTATGAAATCTTTCTTTGATGCCGGTGTATGCTTTGTCAATTCATCCGACCGTCCGTGCGATGCTGGCACGTTTTATCCTTTCGGCTGTATGCAGGTTGGGGTGACTTGCAAGAGCACTCCTGTCCCGGAGGATACCGAATGGTGGCCGGAAGAAAAACTCTCTCGCGAGCAGGTATATTGAATATCAGGTTCGTGTTCCTGACATTCAGTTCCTTTCAACCTGCGGACCGTATATCGTCCACCATTCATCCCTCATCGATACGGGAATCCATCCGTTCTGCTCGCATTCAGCCTTGCATTTGGCCGCTTTCTCCGGATTGCCGAGTTCCCGCACCGTATCGTCACACAGCAGGCAGAAAGAGATGTGGGGATATTTATTGTCCCTGTTGGTGTAGTGAAACATAGGATAATCGCCACTTGAGTTTCCCCAGGACAGGATTGGCTTCTGCCCAAGTTCACGTCTCATCTTTATTATCTTGTTGATGGCGGTGCTCAGCTGCATGAAATCTCCTCTCCGAACCTCCTCGCCCGGTGTGTACACATAGTCTTCCGAACTTACCATCTCAATCCATTCAGGCTGATTTTCAAGGACATAATTCACATCGGACGCTATCATATGATATTTGGGGATGTCATAGATACCATCAGCGATGACCCTGCATACATCCCGATCTACTCCGGAACAAAGGAAGACGACGAAATCATTGGCCACCAGGTAGGATACAACCTCGATCATAGGCCAGTACAATGCAGCGCCCCATTTCAGATTTGAAAGTCCCGTAACGTTTTCACTATTGATGAAATTGCTGACGTATTCCGAGAACTGCACGTCGGTCATTCCGCGAAACCCGATGGCTTGCAACTCCTGTTGCTTCAAGCCCCATTCCTTCTTGTTCTTCCTGTTGGCAAGCACATATTCCTCGACTTCTGCCGCCCACTGCCTGTCTTCTTCCGGTGGGATAAAAGTGCTGTCGTGCAGATAACGGTGGAAGAACAGCATCCAGTTGAAATAGTAAGGAGCTGTCTCACATAACAAAGTACCGTCAACGTCGAACGTTGCCACCCTGTCCTGCGGAGGCACGTAACCTTTGCAGTTCGGGTCGGTGACCGTGGCCACAAATGACTTCAACTCCTTCAACGCAGGGGAATCCTGATTCCAGTACTGGAAGCGCCCGTCCTTCCCGACCCGAATCTGAGAGAGGAATTCACGTGTAACTTCTCCTTGGGGAACTATCGGACCATCAGGTTTGAGATTATCCTTCTGGCAGGAAACGCTGCCGGAGAGTATCGCTGTAATAGTCAGGAGGATTAGGGTGATTCGCTTCATAATTGTACTTTGCTTTATGGACTTGCGAAGTTACACATTTTTTATTCACCCATAAACACAAACTCTTATGACAGGATTCAATCAAATCGAGAGAAGCCGCAAGGGGGTCAAAATAAAATAATTTTCAGGGGTCAATGCTATTTTGGCCGGGAGGAAAGATACTGTTTCTCAGGACTTCGCGCTTCGCGGTGAGACTTCATCCAAGGCGGGAGAAGTTCCGCTTCCGGACGCATTTCCCCGGAAGGGGCTTGCCTGCGGCCGGAGTGGAATCTTCTCCGCCTTGCAGCTTCGCGGTGAGACTTCATTCAAGGCGGGAGAAGTTCCGCTTCCGGACGCATTTCCCCGGAAGGGGCTTGCCTGCGGCCGAAGTGGAATCTTCTCCGCCTTGCAGCTTCGCGGTGAGACTTCCTTCAAGGTGGGAGAAGTTCCGCTTCCGTTGCTCAGAAATTACCACATTTCGTAGTGGATTCTCTCGGGCTTCCATTTGTCTTTCGGCTGGTTTTCACCGTCAGGATAGCCCACTGCCACAAGTGAATAAGGAACCACATTGAGAGGAAGCCCAAGAGCGGAGCGTACCGGCTCCATCCTATCAAGATAAGGATAGCAGGCTGTCCATACGGCACCAAGTCCCATAGATTCAGCCGCGAGCAGGAAATTTTCCGTGCAAGCGCCCATATCATCCCGCCAGATCGAGTTTGGCAAAGTGACAGGAGTCCTGTCCTCCCCTTCTTTCGGAGTCCATTTGAATGTTGTGTCTGCACAGATGGCCACAACTGCCGCAGCGGATTTGAAAATCTTCAAATTGAAGTTGCCTTCGAAAATCTTGTCATAGTTGCTCTTATCCGTCACAATCACGAAACTCCAGGGCTGAACGTTCATACCTGTAGGCGCTGCCATGGCGGCCTTTAACATAGCTTCCATCTTTTCCTGAGGAATCGGCTGATCTTTGAAAGAGCGTACACTCTTGCGGTTCATTATATTTCTGATTGAAGGGTTGTTGACACCCTTGTCACTTCCACCGCAGGAGCTGATGCAAAGGGCGGACGCCACGATGGCCAAAGCCAGAAACATTCTTTTCATATCCATTGAGATTAATTCAAATCATTGTGTCCGCAAGGATAGCCGCCGGCACCGACCGGAAGAACACCCTGCGCTCCGCCCAGAGAAACTGCGCGGGCTGCAGCCCTGTTGTTCTCAAACGAATCGGCATATCCGATGACAAATGAGCGGAACTGCTTGTGCATCGGCATATTGTCCAAATCATAAGGGTTGCCGAGATATATTCCGTAGAGTCTGTGCTTCTTCGACCATGAAGCGATTCTTTCAAACTGAGACTTCTCCACGGAAGCGAATCGTTTCGCCCCGCCGGTAGAAGGGCGCGGCTTTCCGCTGTGAAATACCACAATCACGTCCTTATACCCCTTCAGGGCCTCGCCTATTTCGTCTATCTGCTCAAGTGTGGCATCTCCGGGGATATCGAAACGGTCGAAAGTACCATATTTGCCCAGTTCGGCGGCAAACTGTGTACTGGCAGAAGATATGGCGTTGTATGCCACGTATGCCACTTTCCTGCGGCCGTCAAGCCTGAGGGGAAGATGCCTTCCTCCTTTAACGACAGTCATCGACACATCGGAAATATGTTGTATCAGACTGTCTGACTCAGGCCTGCAGGCTATGCTCGCGAGACTGTCAATATCTACATATTTGTCATAGGAAGGAGATAACATTCCGCACCTCTGTTTGAGTTCAAGCACTTTGCGCACCCTGCCATCAAGATCCGCCTCGCTTGCCTCCCCTTTCTCTATGGCAGTATCAATGGCATCGATGGCAGCTTCAACACTCTTGGGCATCAGCAGAATGTCCGCACCTGCAGCATAAGCCGCATAAGCGGCATCCACCCCTCCTGCAGCGACACCTTCCATACCGAGAGCATCGGTGATGATTATTCCGTCATATCCGAGTTCTTCGCGCAGCAAACCGGTAACAATAGGTTTGGAAACCGATGCGGGAGTTCCTGTCCCGTCAAGAGAAGGTACACTCAGATGGCCCACCATAACCATATCCACTCCATCTGCAATCAGACGGCGGAACGGATAGAGTTCAACTCTGTCGAGTCTCTCCCTGTCGAACAGCAGCACCGGAAGACCCTTGTGAGAATCGACGTCCGTATCTCCGTGACCAGGAAAATGTTTGGCAGAACCGGCCACCCCGGCATCCTTCATACCCCTCATATATGCACTTGAAAATTCCGCCACCTTGAACCGGTCCTCTCCGAAAGAGCGAGTGTTGATGACAGGGTTCTTCGGATTGTTGTTTACATCCACCACGGGAGCATAATTGCAGAAAATCTTGAGTTGGGCAAGTTCCTCTCCGATGGCCCGGCCAACCTGATAGACAAGCCCGGATTCAGTGAGAGCGCCCATCTGCATCGCACGCGGGAACTGGTTGAATTCACGGTAGCGCATTGAAGCGCCCCATTCACCGTCTATCGTCACCAGGAGCGGAATGGAAGCACTCTCCTGAAGACAGTTCACCATTTTCATATTGTCTTCCAGACCGTCATCCATAATGATGATTCCACCAAGGCCGAGGGAACAATACCTTGCCTGAGCAGCCTTTACGGAATCAGGTGAATGGGAATCTATGGCATCTATTATTATCTGTGCGATTTTCTGTCTTCTGGTCATACTGCCCAGAAGGTTTTCCACAGAGACCTGTGCATCAGTTGAGAATGAAGCAGTCATAAGGCTCACTGCAAGAAGCATCTTTTTGCTCAGTTTGTTCATATTACAGTTTGACGGTCAAAACGGTTATATCATCATTCTGGTCATTGTCTCCGGTAAATTCACCTACTGATGCCACCAGCGAGGCGGTAACGTCAGCAGACTTCATATCTGAAGGCACCGAAGATGCAAACCCTATTATCCTCTCTTCGCCATACTGGCTGAAGTCGCGGGCTTCCGCTTCCGTAATACCGTCGGTGTAGAGTATCAGGCGGCAACCGCGTTCAAGCCGTAATTTTTCTTCTTCATATTCGAATTCAGGGAAGAGTCCGACAGCGATATTGCTCTTTGCCTTCAGAAACTCAGCCCTGCCATCAGGCCTGATAACTACAATCGGATTGTGACCTCCGTTGCAATACTCCATTTCAAGAGTGTCGAGATTGATTCGGGCGACGAACATCGTAGCGAACATACCGGTATTGTTGCCTTCACTCACATTCTTATTGATGGTCTTCATCACGTCCTTGAGTGGAAAACCCATATTTGCAATGAAGCGGTATGCATATCTGAGAATGGCCATATAAAGGGCGGCAGGTACACCTTTGCCGGAAACATCCCCGATGGCAATGTTAAGCCACCTGTCCTTGACAAAGAAATCGTAAAGGTCTCCGCCCACCTCCTTGGCCGGTGATACCGTCGCATGGAGGTCGAAATCCTCGGATTCAGGGAAATCGGTGGAAACCATATTCAGCTGAATCTGCCTTGCGATGTTGAGTTCGCTTTCATACCTTTCGTTTGAAGCGGTGCTTGCTTTCAATTCCTTGATATAGCGATTGATGGAGAGTTGCAGATACATCAGCGAATCGTGCAGATGCTTTATTTCGTCATCCGAATCCACTTCAGGCAGAGCGGCATTGAAAAATCCGCGGGAGATATTCATCGCGGTATAGGTGAATTCGGTCAATGGTGCAGTAACGCGGCGGATTGTCTTTCTGCTGGCGAAATATAGTGTCACAAGACCTGCCACGACCACTACCAACAGATATTTGACGATATCGTTCAGAGATTTGAACATATCCTTGAACGAGCAGACCATAAGGGCCGACCATCCGTTCTGGAAAGGAGCATATGCACCGTAGTAGCCGTTCAGACCGTTCTTCACTTTCACGAAGTTTTCCTCACCGGAGAGCATCCGCATGCCTATGGTCTTCAACATGGGAATTTCTTCCGCTTCAGCGATTGAGAAAATCGTTTCGCGCAGTATCTTGTCCTTATCAGGATGGGAAATGAAAGCGGCGTTCCTGCCGATGACTGTCATATACGAATTGGCGTAGGGCTTCATTTCGGATATGATTTCATTCAGCCATTCGAGGTCGACGTCTGTCTTAAGCACCCCTATGAACTCTCCTTTCCGGTCGTATAGAGGCTTGCTGTATGTAGTGACAATCTTGCCCGTTCCTTCCGAATCATACGAAGGTTCACTCCAGACGCTTTTACCCAGAAGCCTCGGAATCTGATACCAGTCCAGAGTGCGATAGTCATAGTTTAAATCTCCCAACTGCTTGAACTCCAGAGTATCAGCTTGAGGCAACCAGAGTACCAGAGGCATACATTTGAAAGAGTTGTTGTAGCCTTTGAACGGCTCGAAGGCCAGTGCGCAGGAAGTGATGAGTTCACTTCCGTTCACCACGGAGGATATAAGATCTGCAACCTCCTTCTGTGCGTATCTTTTTTCCTGTCCGGAAAGTATCTCAACTACAGTCTGTACCTCAGTCAGGGACTTTTCCACTTCCAGAATTACGTTATCCACGGATTTGGTTGCCGTCGTCTTGACCTCCTCCCTTATGGCGATGTATGAGAATATGGCAACGACCACAATGGCCAGCAGAAAAACAAGGAAGGATATCCTGAGGATACGCCGGCTAAGGCGCTGTGATATGGACGCAATCGCACTCATCTGACAAAATCTTCGTATTTGATTGTTCCCGAAATCAGTCCTATGGAAGAGGATTCATTCTTCATCTTGTTGAATGTCGAAGCTTTGAGCGGTGCAAAATCGCGTTTGCCCGTCTCGGGATTGATCTGCAGTTTCAGAATCTCTTCAAGCATAAGTTTCTGTTGGATTCTGTTCTTGTGGTAATTGTTCGCCTTGATGTATTTCATCACAATATCGAGAGTCTCTTCCTCGTGGGATGCAGCATATATCCAACCTTTCCTGCTGGCCTGAAGGAACTTGTCAACAACTGACCTCTTTGTCTCGAGGAATGTCCTGTTGGCGAACAGCGCATCCTGCGGAAAATCGTATCCGATGTTGGCAAACCGCACTACATTGTTCTCCGGGATGTCGCCCATAGCCATTTTCAAGTCTATGAACTCACTGAAACTGTAACATAGGGTTGCATCGATGGCCTTGCTGATAAAGAGATTGACACCGCTGTTGAAATAGATCCATTCCCAATTCATTCCGTATTTTTTGGCAAGCATATCCGCCTCCTGTCCGAAGCCGGATTTCCACCGTCCGACCCTGCTGCCGGTCACCTTTTTCAGATCCACGTTAGTCAGATCGCTATGGCTGACCAGAATCATAGCGCTGCGCTGAGAAGAAAGAAATATGTTGGCAATGTCCAGATTGTTGTTCACTGTCTCTATGAACCCCTGCAGGAGCATTGAGGTGGCGATGTCAGCCATTCCTGTAGAAAGAGCGTCAAGAGGCGATCCTGCCGCATTCGGACTCCAGTGTTTCATATCCACCTCCAGACCAGCTTCAGCATAGAATCCCTTGTCAAGCGCAACATAATAGCCTGCGAACTGGGCCTGAGGCTCCCAGTTGACCAGGAAGTTGACCTTCTGTGAAAACCCTGACGAAATGCTCACCAACAGGGCAAATGCAAACAGCACTGTCTTTTTCATTCGGCTTTCGGCAATATCAGTGTTATGGATTTTTCAAGGACATCTATCCTGAAGGATGAGGATGCGATGATTTCTCCGTCAAGTGACAAGTATATCAGATCATTCGACTTCAATTCAACGTGGCGTGCGCGCCTGTACTTTATGAAGAGACGGCAGAACCAATTATCCAGATGAAGGCCCTTCTCATATTTTCTAATGACAATCGCAACGAAAGCCAGAATCATAGGCTTCATCACCATAACCTCCATCAGACCGTCGTCATCCACTGCACGGGGAGCGGACAGATATCTTCCGGCACTGTACTTTCCGTTCGCCAGGGTGCCGAGCAGGACAGCTCTCCTGTTCATTCTTTCGCCATCTGCATATACGGTCATCCGATTGTATCTGTACCGGAAAAGAGATGAAAGAACCGCCTTCTTGTAGGCATTCTCAACACCTTTTCTTATGTTGTAGTCAGCAAGGACAGCTGCGTATGCACCGAGTCCGAACTCAATCAGATTCAATGAGAAGTTATCATTGGCCCTTATGATGTCAACTTTCTTCCTTTCGCCGGCAAGAAGAGCTTTGAGGGAGTGGAAATCCCTTTCCGGATAACATTTGGTATAGTCGTTGGTTCCACCGAAATTCAGGATAGCCAGATATTTGTTTTCACGTCCGGCAAGGGCGGATGCAACTTCGTTGGCAGTAC
This sequence comes from Candidatus Cacconaster caballi, assembly GCA_018065695.1. Lineage (GTDB taxonomy): Bacteria > Bacteroidota > Bacteroidia > Bacteroidales > UBA932 > Cacconaster > Cacconaster caballi. The sequence continues at coordinate 81,702 of JAGHST010000016.1, forward strand.
CTGCCCCTCCGCAAGCCACAAAACAGACCTCATCTTTCGGATTCAGGTCGCAATGCATATTCACGAATCTGGTTGCGTCGCCCAACCCGCGGGAAACGAAGAACTGTCTTTCAATGTCGACGCCCTCCAACATTCCGTCAAGCTCCGGGCGGATATGGGATTTGTCACTGCGACCGTTTATGATGAAATAATAGAGCATGACGCGGCTGTTTTTCCTTCAACTTGTAAAGATAGGAAAAATCTTATTTCACGCAAAATTCACCGTCATCTCCCAAAACAATCCAATCTCCCTCATTGACTGTTATATATCCTTCCTTTGTCCAGAGAGACAGCATATTGAATCCCATACAGAAATAGGGTGCAAGCACCCTATTTCCACAAAACTCCTTTATTTCGGGATAATTTGTCCCGGTATATTGTACAGAGGAGGCCATTATTTCACCTCTTCGTAATCGACGTCCTGAGGCTCCGGATTGCCGTCGTTCTGAGAACCCTGAGGTCCCTGCTGTGCGCCCGGATTGAAACCGGCGCCTGCGCCTGCCCCGCCGGCCTGTGCAGCCTTTGCCATATCCTCACTCGCTGCGTGCCAAGCATTGTTGAGAGATTCCATAGCCTTGTCGATGGCAGCCACGTCCTGGCTCTTGTGAGCCTCCTTCAATTGACCCAGAGCGGTTTCGATGGCCCCTTTCTTGTCTGCAGGAATCTTGTCTCCATAGTCCTTGAGGTTCTTCTCGGACTGGAATATCATGGCGTCGGCACCGTTGATTTTGTCGATGCGATCCTTTTCAGCCTTGTCAGCAGCTTCGTTGGCCTTAGCCTCGTCGCGCATTCTCTTGATTTCATCTTCGGAAAGACCTGAAGATGCTTCAATACGGATCTTCTGTTCCTTGCCCGTAGCCTTGTCCTTTGCCGATACGTTGAGAATGCCGTTGGCGTCTATGTCGAAGGTCACTTCAATCTGAGGCACGCCGCGCGGAGCCGGAGTGATGCCGTCGAGATGGAAGTTGCCGATTGTCTTGTTGTCACGGGCCATCGAGCGTTCTCCCTGAAGAACGTGAATCTCAACGGAAGGCTGGTTGTCGGATGCAGTGCTGAACACCTCACTCTTCTTCGTCGGTATGGTTGTATTGGCATCGATGAGTTTGGTCATCACCCCGCCGAGAGTCTCGATACCGAGAGAAAGAGGTGTCACGTCGAGAAGAAGGACATCTTTCACCTCACCTGCGAGCACACCGCCCTGGATAGAAGCCCCCACTGCAACTACTTCATCTGGATTGACACCCTTGTTCGGAGCCTTTCCGAAGAATTTTTCAACTATGGCCTGAACTGCAGGAATACGGGTAGAACCGCCCACAAGCAGGATTTCATCGATGTCGGAAGTCTGAAGGCCGGCATCGCTCAGTGCCTTGCGGCAAGGTTCGATGGTCGCCTGAATGAGATCGTCGCAGAGAGCTTCGAACTTGGCGCGGCTCAGACTCTTTACGAGATGTTTCGGCACACCGCCCACCGCTGTGATGTACGGAAGGTTTATTTCGGTGGATGTCTGGTTGGAGAGTTCTATCTTCGCCTTTTCGGCAGCCTCTTTGAGGCGCTGGAGGGCCATAGGGTCCTTGCGAAGGTCCATACCGTCATTCTCGGATGCAAATTCGGATGCGAGGAAGTCTATGATCTTGTGGTCGAAGTCATCACCTCCAAGGTGAGTGTCACCATTTGTGGACTTCACTTCAAAAACGCCGTCTCCGAGTTCGAGAATAGAGATATCGAACGTTCCGCCGCCGAGGTCGAACACAGCCACCTTCATATCCTTGTTTTTCTTGTCGAGGCCGTATGCAAGAGCTGCGGCAGTAGGCTCGTTGATGATTCTCTTCACCTTGAGGCCCGCAATTTCGCCCGCTTCCTTTGTCGCCTGACGCTGGGAATCGCTGAAGTATGCAGGAACGGTGATGACAGCCTCATCCACACTTGTACCGAGATAGTCTTCGGCTGTCTTCTTCATCTTCTGAAGCACCATTGCGCTGATTTCCTGAGGTGAGTAGAGTTTGCCGTCTATATCCACGCGAGGAGTGTTGTTGTCGCCCCTGACCACCTTGTAGGATACGCGTTCAGCCTCTTTTGCAATCCTGTCGTAAGTTTCACCCATAAATCTCTTTATGGAGAAGATGGTCTTCAGAGGGTTGGTGATGGCCTGGCGTTTTGCGGGGTCTCCGATTTTACGTTCTCCCCCTTCGGCGAATGCCACTACTGAAGGAGTTGTGCGCTTTCCTTCGCTGTTGATGATAACTGACGGTTCGTTGCCTTCCATTACAGCAACGCAGGAATTGGTTGTTCCAAGGTCAATGCCAATGATTTTTCCCATAATTTTTTCTCCTATTTTTTATTTTTATTGTCTTTTTTTCCGGCCGGTTCCTTTTCCGGCTCCGCCTACTGTGTAAACGAAGATTATGCCAATCTTCCAGGACTGACAAAGTGTCAGTTCAAATTGATGTATCTCATTACCGATATTATCCTAACTTTGCAGTATGATTTACAAACAACTGACTGATGAAGAGTTTGACGACCTGGCGGGACGCATTCTCTACGAAGACAACCATTTGCTGATAATCAACAAGCGCAGCGGCGAAATCGTGCAGGGAGACAAAACCGGAGACGAGCCCCTCAGCGAAAAGATGAAAGCATTCATCGCCCTGCGAGACAGCAAGCCGGGCCACGTATTCATGGGAGTTCCACACAGACTGGATCGCCCGGTGAGCGGAATATGCGTACTGGCCAAGACTTCAAAGGCGCTGGAGCGTCTGAACGAAGCGTTCCGCAACGGAGAAGTCCACAAGACATACTGGGCTCTGTGTTGCGCCAGGCCCGTTCCGGAGGAAGGCCGGCTGGAAAGCCTTATGGTCAGAAACGAAAAGCAGAACAAGTCATATATCGTCGATGAAGGAAGTGCCCGCAGCAAAGATGCGAAAAAAGCCGTTCTGCGCTACAGACTGCTCAAGAGCACCGACAGATATTTTCTGGTGGAGGTTCAACTGCTGACAGGACGCCACCATCAGATTCGCTGCCAGCTTGCCTCGATTGGATGTCCCATCAAAGGCGATTTGAAATACGGTGCGCCGCGCTCCAACAGGGACGGAGGCATATCTCTTCACGCCAGAAGCCTTTCACTCACCCACCCTACCACGAAAGAAACTGTCACAGTTGAAGCGCCGCTTGACTGGAAACCCATAATCTGACATAGTATGGAAAACATTTACGCCAAGAGGATAGAGGAAATCCGAAAACTCGGTTTCGACGCCGTCATCATAAAAGGTACGGACCCCCACAGCAGCGAATACCCGGCCGACAGGTGGAAACAGGTTCAGTGGGTCAGCGGATTCACTGGCGAAGCGGGAGACATTGTCGTAACTGCAGACCACGCCGGTCTGTGGACGGATACCCGTTACTTCATCCAGGCCAATGCGCAGCTCAAAGGCACCGGCATCGAGCTTCACAAGACAAGAGTGCCCGGGGAGGTAGGTATTCCCCAATGGCTGAAATCCCATTTCCCCGACCGCAGACCGCGAGTGGCCGTTGATGGACTCTGCCAGAGCATAGGAGACATCCGCAGCCTCTCATTCTGCGAGATAATCGACTGCCCGGATTTACTTTCGCAGTTATGGGCAGACCGTCCCGCCATACCGCACACTCCTGTGGAAGTGCTGAATGAGAAGACGGTTGGGATGTCACGGCACGAGAAAATATCCCGGCTCCGCTCACAGCTGGAGGCGAAGGGATGCAAAGGAATCCTGATAGGATCTCTTGACGAAATAGCCTGGCTGCTCAACGTAAGGGGAGAAGATATAGACTACAACCCTTATGTAATTTCATACCTGATAGTTACCACTAAACGCACGGTATGGTTCGTCCGAAACGTGGATGAAGTACCCCAAATCGAAGGAGTGGTGAAGGCCGGTTACGGTTCTCTCGCCGACGGAATAGAGGATCTGAAAGGCTGCGGACGCATAATGATAGACCCTTCGACTGTCAATTTCAGTGTATATAAGACTCTGAAATCCGCTCTCGGAGAAGATAACCTGAAATTCGAGAAATCTCCGGTTGCACCATACAAGGCTGTCAAGAATGAAAAGGAGATAGAAGGTTTCAGAAAAGCATTTCTCGAAGACGGTATCGCAATGGAGAATTTTCTCTATTGGCTTGAGAATGAAGTCGCTTCGGGCAGCAAAATAACCGAGTGGGACGCTTCGGTACGCCTTACAGAACTGCGTAGCCGCATCAAAGGATACAGAGGCAACAGTTTCGGAAACATTTCGGCCTACGGTCCGAATGCCGCACTCCCCCACTACTCCACGCCAGTGGAAAATTCAGACCTTATCAGAAAGAAAGGACTGTATCTGGTGGATTCCGGAGGACACTATGAGTACGGTACGACAGATATCACCCGTACAGTCCCGATGGGCAGATGCACAAGGAGTGAGAAAGAAGATTACACATTGGTGCTCAAGGGGATGATAGACCTTTCGATGGCCGTATTCCCAGAAGGCACGGCGGGCTGCCAGATAGATGCTCTTGCCAGAAGGCCTCTATGGGAGGCAAAGAAGAATTTCGGCCACGGCACAGGCCACGGCATAGGGTTTTTCAGCGGAGTGCACGAAGGTCCTCAGGACATCCGTCAGAACTTCAATCCGATGCCGCTGCTGCCGGGAATGGTGACATCCAATGAACCTGGGCTTTACAGGGAAGGGAAATATGGCATCCGTCACGAAAACGTACTTCTGTGCAGAGAGCACGGCAAATCCGAATACGGCCGTTTCTTTTCATTCGAAACACTGACACTCTGTCATATAGACAGGGGCGCCATCATCCGCAGACTGCTTTCGAAAGAAGAAAGGAGATGGCTCAACGCCTACAATCGCACAGTCCGGAAAAAACTTTCTCCGCATCTTGAGAGCGAAGTGGCGAAATGGCTTCGCAAAAAGACACGCCGCATCTGAGAACGTGTGTCACATTCCTATCAGAATGAGAATTTGGTGGAGACCGGGAACAGGCCGTAGAGGCCTCCGGTATGTATATAAAGGATATTGCGGCTGCCTTCAAGCCTTCCACCCTTACCGAGTTCGTTCACCATACCGTATGTAGCTTTTCCGGTATAGACAGGATCAAACACCACGCCTTCCAAACGTGCCATCCTCTTAATATGTTCCAATTCCTCCGGTCTGCTGAGAGCATATCCGATTCCGACATAATCCTCGAACAGACTGAAGTCCTCCTCTTTCAGGTTATTTGCCACGAAATCAGCCTTCTCCTGTGAAATCTCCCCCTGCTTTACCAGATACGGAAGGGCTTCCTTCGAAATGCGCGCCCCTATCTCCTGAAAATATCTTTCATTGTCACACACGCACACTCCTATAACCTTCTTGCCGTAACCGTTTACGATATTTGACAACTGGAGACCGGCCAGAGTGCCGCCGGAACCGGTGGCGACGACAACCGTATCGAACTTGACCCCAAGCTCTTCTTCCTGTCGGACAATCTCCTTCATCGCATAGTAGTATCCGAGGGTTCCGACGCCGTTGGAGGCGCCTTCAGGAATGATATACGGTTTGTATCCCTGTCTGCGATATTCGTCGGCCATTTCCTGCATTATTTCCGAGCGGTGATGCGAATATTCTTCCCTGTTGCAGAAACGGACATCTGCACCGAGAAGTTTGTCCAGAAAATAATTGCCTTCCACCGGCGGCTCTTCGCTGATGCGGAGCAGCACTGCCGACTTCATTCCGAGAGTGGTTGCCACGGCCACGGTGGCCCGGCAGTGGTTGGACTGTATTCCTCCGCAGGTTATCAGCAGATTGCATCCACTGTCAAGAGCTTCCTTCACGGAGAACTCCAGCTTGCGGCACTTGTTGCCGGACCACTCGCTTCCGGTCTGGTCGTCTCTCTTTATATATATGTTCCGTCCGCATTCGGCGGACCAGCGTTCCAGCCTGTAGATTTTCGTAGGCAGGTTGGCCAGGCTCAATTTGTTCATATCTTTAATAAAAGTTTGTTTTTATTACTGACAAATATAATCAATTAATGGCTAATTTTGTCAGCAATAACTTCAAAATCCCATGAAAAAATATTTCATCTCACTTTTGTGCGCGGTTCTGCTTCCGGCAGCATATTCTTTCGCGCAGGACTTCAAACCGGCGGTTGACTCCGTCCGCTCCTATCTCATAGGAAAGACTACAGTCCGCAGCAGTGTGGCGGTTGAATCCGCAACAATGGACAGGAGGGGAACACTCCACATCAACCTTCGCAACGGCATAGTCGATTTTCCACTGCGCGACGAATCGGTGGAAGCCGTATATTCCATATTCCGCGAAAACCTTCCCGATGAGTTCAAGAACTGCAAGAAGATTGAAATCACTGCCGACAATATACCCCTTGAGAAGCTCAAGAGCAATTTTTATGCTTCCAAGCAGGATCAGGCCCCTCTCAAGGAGCATCTCAAGGCCGAAAAGAAGCACAGGAGCGTAATTCCTCTCGTGCGCAGCGAATCCCGCCCCAACCGGATTTCAAAAGGTCTGCAGACACGCCATATAGCAATGTGGCAGAGCCACGGATGGTATTACGAACCGAAGCTCAAGAGGTGGGAAATGCAGCGCGCACGTTGCTGGGAGACCGTAGAGGATCTCTACACCCAGAGCTATGTGCTGCCGTTCCTCGTCCCGATGCTCGAAAATGCAGGCGCAGTGGTGATGCTGCCGCGTGAACGCGACTGGAATAAGGAAGAGGTGATTGTGGACAATGATGATATATACGCCACATATCGGGAGACAGGCTCCTGGTCTGACGCTCCCGGGGCCGGGTTCGCCAATCCGAAGGCATCGTACACCTACAAGGAGAATCCTTTCCTGATGGGCAGCGCCCGTATGGCCCAGGCAGCATCAAAAAAAGTAGGCACAAGTGTAGCACAGTGGATTCCGTCCTTCAGCAAAGAAGGAACCTATGCAGTATATGTTTCATACAAAACTGTCAGCAACAGTGCGACTGATGCTCATTACACGGTAAGGCACAAGGGCGGTGAGGCAAATTTCAAGGTCAATCAGCAGATGGGCGGAAGCACCTGGATATTCCTCGGCAAGTTTGAATTCGACAAGGGGAACAATTCCCGGCAGGGTGTCTTCCTGACCAATGAATCCGAAAATCCCAAAGCCGTGATAACCGCCGACGCAGTCAAGTTCGGCGGCGGTATGGGCAATATGGCCCGCAAGCCTGCAACAGAAGACAAGGACGGCAAAAAGATTGACGTCGATTTCGACATCGAGCCTGAAGTCTCCGGTTATCCACGCTTCACCGAAGGTGCGCGCTACTGGCTCCAGTGGGCCGGCTACAACGACACCATCTATTCGTACAGTTTCGGAGTCAACGACTACAACGACGATTATATGTCACGGCCACGCTGGGTCAACGCACTTATCGGAGGTTCATATCTTGCACCTGACAAGCCGGGCTACAACATCCCTGTCGACCTGTCGTTCGCCTTCCATACTGATGCCGGAAATTCTCTGGACGATTCGATTGTAGGCTCTCTTGCCATCTATACAAGGCTTTCCAACGACAGCGACCGCTATTCCAACGGTGAAAGCCGCCTGAACGCCCGCGAACTCAGCGACCTTGTACAGACTGAAATCTGCAACGACGTCCGCGCCAACTACGCACCTGAATGGAACAGACGTCTCCTTTGGGACCGCTCGTATGCAGAAAGCCGCATTCCTGACGTTCCGGCAATGCTGCTCGAACTTCTTTCCCATCACAACCTTGCCGATATGCGCTACGGCCTGGACCCTTCATTCCGCTTCACGGTCTCGCGTGCCATCTACAAGGGAATGCTCAAATATCTCGCATACATAAATCAGTTCGATTACTGTGTGCAGCCGCTCCCTGTCAACTCGTTCGAATCAAAGCTCGACGGCAACACCGTAAGACTCTCCTGGGCACCGACTCCCGACCCTGCAGAGCCTACGGCAAACCCTTCATCCTACATAGTCTATACAAGGAAGGATAACGGTGGCTTCGACAACGGAACTCAGGTCAGCGGCACCGAATACTCAGTGCAAATGGAAGAAGGTCACATATACAGTTTCAAGGTTGCGGCAGTCAACGATGGCGGCTCCAGTTTCCCGAGCGAAACGCTCTCAGCCGGCATAGCATCCGCAGGAGCCCGCAAAGCACTGGTGATTAACAATTTTGACCGCGTGAGCGCACCTGTAAGCTTCGCTTCCCGCGACTCCATGTTCGCAGGTTTTCAGAACGGCCTCGACGCAGGTGTGGCATATCTCGAGGACATTTCCTTCATCGGCCCTCAGTATGAATTCCGACGCCACATTCCTTGGATGGACGACGACAGCTGCGGATTCGGTTCTTCATCTTCCGAATACGAAACGGAAGTGATTGCCGGCAACACATTCGACTATCCGTACGTCCACGGCAAAGCCCTTATGGCTGCAGGATACAGTTTCTGTTCAGCGAGCCGCACAGCAGTAAACAACGGAAAAGTATCTTCGGACGGATACTCGATGGTGGATGTCATCTGCGGCAAGCAGCTCACCACACAGGTCGGCCGCCCAGGCTTCGGCAAACTCAAATATGCGATCTTCACACCGGAAATTCAGCAGTGGATACGCTCCTGCACTTCTAAGGGAGTCAATATCCTCATAACCGGAGCCAACATCGGCTCTGATGTCTGGGAACCTGTCTTCGGCTATACAATAGACGAAAAAATGAAGAAAGAGGTGGTTGAACCTGCCAGAAAATTCGTCACTGAAGTCCTGCACTATCAGTGGATGACAAATCAGGCCACCAAGGTCGGTAAAGCCTGCTTCATCCAGAACCCTCTCGGTTTCAGAAGCGGCAAGGGCAAAGATGCCGACATAAGTTTCCCTACTGGGCCTAACGGAAAAGTATATGGCGTGGAAGCCCCTGACGGCATAGTACCGGCAGGTGAAGGCGCTTTCAGCGTTATGCGCTACACCAACTCCATCTCGGCGGCGGTTGCCTACAAAGGCAGTTATAAAGTATTTGCAATGGGCATTCCTTTGGAAACCGCATCCGAGGAAGAACAGAAGTGCATTATGAAGAAAGTGACAGCCTTCTTCGAAGACTAGACAAGAAGTAGAGTCCAGACAAGGAAACGGCCGAATTTTCCTGCCAGAAGAAGCAGGATGGTCCATAAGGCAGGCGACTTGTAAAAGCCCAAAGCAAGGGCGATTACGTCGCCTGCTATTGGTATCCAGCTCAGCAGTGCGAGCCATACACCGTATTTGTCTATCTTGACCTTCTGCTTTTCAAGTGTCTCTTGACGAACCTTGAAGGTCTTTTCCAACCACTCCCATTTTGCCACTCTTCCGAGCCAATAGGTGGTGATGCTGCCCAGCCAGTTGCCCAGAGTGCCCACAACAAGGCAAGCCACGGGATTTTTCGTTGCAAGGAGGATTGCAACGTACAGGGCATCCGAACTGAAAGGGATGACAGTCGCAGCCAGAAAAGTACCGATGAAAAGGCCGAGCAGGCCCAATTGCTGAAGACCGCCCATATTTCTATCGGAATTTCCTACATAATCCTACTCCAATCATCACAAGGACACCGAGGGTGATACCTGCGAAATTGGCTATGAGATCCCAGGGATCAGTCACTCTTCTTCCGTCTGTCAGAGGAGTCTGAAGCATCTCCATCGAAAAGGAGACAATCAGTGCAAGAACAAAAAACAGGACAAGCGTCCGATAGAAGTTCCGTCCCCTGAAGGCGAATGTCCCAAGCACCGGAAAAGGCAGGAACATACAGAAATGGACACACTTGTCAAAAGGAATGCCGAAGAGTGCCTTCGGAAGCTCAACGCCGTCCGGCCCGTTGCCGAAACAGAGATACCCCACCAGCGCCAGATAGAGTATGAACACCACGGTCTGAGTAAAACGGTTCCTCATATCATCGCTCCTTTCCGTTTTCGCGACGGAGGGTATTGAAATCATCCTCAGCCTTGATTTTGTTGATTATGGTTGAAACCACTGTGAACACATCTCCACCGGGAGTGTAGTCCGCCTTGCAGACGAAATTCACTCTGTCCTGTTCGAGCAGTTTGTCGGCATTGGCCTTCTTTCTGCTGTCTTCGGGATTGTAAACCGCTATGGAGGTACCGCCGAACATTTTGACAATCTTCATGCAAGGGATGTCGGTCGTGCCGTCTCCCATATAGATCATATTGGTGAAAGGAATCGGCTTTTCCGCCTCTGCCAGACTCTCGTTGACTCTGGTATTGTCGCTGATATCGAGTATGCCTTTGGCTATCTTGAAAATATACTGCGTCTTGCCGGTATAGTCTATTGCCACGGCCGGCCATACTGCTACCCCGTTCTCGTCATACCAGAAAGAACAGGCGAATATCTTCTTGAACTCCCCCGCTATCGGGCAGCCTTCTATGAGTTCTGTCTGACCCGATGAATTAACGTAATGCTCGATATTGACACCGTGCTGCTCTCCATATCTGTTTATCAGGGAAAACCACTCCTTCACACCTTCGTAAAGCTCTATATGCTTGCCAAACGAGACAAATGAGTCCCTGGTAAGGGCAATGCCCTTTTTCTTGGCTTCGTCTATCATCAGCTTCATATAGGAGAGAATACTGCTGACATCCTGTCCGGCAGGCAGTTCGTTGCTTTTTTTCCAAAATTCTTCCGGAGTCTGGCCTATGGCCTGTATAAAACCGAATTCCTGCATGTTGCCGGGCGACAGAGTCCCGTCAAAATCATAGATCAGAGCTACTGTAGGTCTTTTCTTTTCCATTTCTAATCTGTTTGAGTGCATTCATTTCATCGCGGTATGCAGCTGCTGCCACGAAGTCCAGCTGAGATGCCGCTTCTTCCATTTTTATCTGTGATGATTTTATGGCGTTGTCCAACTGTGCCGGTGTCATACTTTCTACGACAGGGTCTTCCGACAGCAGCCTGACCTTCGCCTCAAAATCAGGCCTTGCATATTTTCCACCAGTGGCTATCGGGCTGCCTGCGCTTGTGCCGACCTGCTTCGGCGTTATTCCGTGTTCCTTGTTGTAGGCCATCTGCTTTGCGCGTCTCTGCTCCGTGGCGTCTATGGTAGCCTGCATCGAGCGCGTTATCCTGTCTGCATACATTATCACCTTCCCGTTCACGTTTCTGGCAGCACGGCCGGCAGTTTGGGTAAGGCTGGTATCGGAACGGAGGAAACCTTCGCTGTCGGCATCCATAATGGCCACAAGGGAGACGGTCGGCATATCCAGTCCCTCCCTGAGAAGATTCACACCGACAAGTACATCGAACCGTCCGGCCTTGAAATCGTCTATTATTTCTATTCTTTCCAGAGTATCCACGTCGGAATGGATATAACGCGAACGGACACCTGCCCGAGTCAGATATTTCTCCAGATCTTCCGCCATTTTCTTTGTCAATGTAGTGACAAGCACTCGTTCATCCCTTTCGGCGTGAAGTTCAATCTCCTCCATCAGATCGTCCACCTGATGCTTCAGGGGCCTGACTTCTATCGGAGGATCCAGCAGGCCGGTAGGTCTGACGACCTGTTCCACCACGACGCCTCCGGTCTGTTCGAGTTCGTATGCCCCGGGAGTGGCGCTCACGAAGAGGCGCTGACCTGCTATGGCATCGAACTCGTCGAATCTCAAAGGTCTGTTGTCTGCCGCCGCCGGCAGTCTGAATCCATAATCTATCAGCGTATGCTTCCTTGAACGGTCTCCCCCGCTCATCGCCCGTATCTGAGGAATGGTGACGTGGCTTTCGTCGATGAAGAGAAGGAAATCTGAAGGGAAATAGTCTATCAGGCAGAAAGGCCTCATTCCCGGCTCCCTGCCGTCGAAATAGCGGGAATAATTCTCTATCCCGGGACAATAGCCGACTTCCTTTATCATCTCCAGGTCATATTCCACTCTCGTCTGCAATCTTTTGGCTTCCAAATGTTTGCCAATATCGTGGAAATACTCCGTTCTCTCACGCATATCATCCTGAATGGCCGCTATCGCACTGCGCGTCCTCTCCTTCGTCGTAACGAAGTTGTTGGCCGGATATATGGAAATTTCGTCGAGGAATTCGAGCGTTGCACCGCTGGCAATGTCTATCATTTCGATGGTTTCTATCTCGTCTCCGAAAAAAACCACCCTGCAACCGTAATCTCCATATGCAAGATATATGTCCACGCTGTCCCCCTTCACTCTGAAGGTACCTCTCTTGAATTCCGACTCGTTGCGAGAATAGAGTGCATCCACCAGGCTGTAAAGGAACTTCTGGCGGCTGATTTTCTGGCCTGTCACAACTTTGACGGTGGTTTCGTGGAAGTCTTCGGGATTGCCGATTCCGTACAGGCAGGAAACGGAAGATACCACCACCACGTCACGCCGGCCCGAAAGCAGAGCGGAAGTGGCGCTGAGCCTCAGCTTCTCAATCTCGTCGTTGATGCTCAGGTCCTTTTCAATGTAGGTGTCGGTCACCGGAAGATATGCTTCCGGTTGGTAATAGTCGTAGTATGAAACGAAATATTCTACAAGATTGTCCGGGAAAAATCCCTTGAATTCGCTGTAGAGCTGAGCTGCCAGCGTCTTGTTGTGGCTCAGGATGAGCACAGGACGCTGCAGCCGCTCTATGACGTTCGCCATTGTAAAGGTCTTGCCGGACCCTGTCACGCCCATAAGCGCAGTACAGAGATTGCCTTCATTGATAGAATTGCAAATCTGCTCTATTGCCTCCGGCTGGTCTCCGGTGGGGCTGTACGGCGAATGCAGCTTGAATTCCACCCCTACTTCTCCGCAACTTTCTTCAGATAATCCTCAATGCCTGCCACCACCTTTTCGGCGATTTCCTGACGGCCTTTTTCAGAGGCAAGTATCTCCTCGTCCGGGAGGCTGCTCATAAAGAGCCCTTCCACGAGGGCGTTCGGATATTCGGTAGGTGTGCCGAGGCCGAAATTGAAATTGCCGGTCAGGCCGAAGTTTGGAACGTCGAGTTCAAGCATTCTGTCGAGAAGGCAGGATGCCAGAGCACGATTGGTTATGTACTTGTAGTATGTACTGGTGCCCATAGGCTTGAACGGACCGCCTCCGGCGTTGTTGTGAATTGAGACCATAAGGTCCACGTCGGCCTCCGAGAAAATCCTGCGTCTTTCTGCCATCGACACCTCCACGTCTTCACTGCGGCTCAAAACAATGGTTGCGCCCTTCTTCTCAAGCATCTTCTTGATACGGCGCACGATATCGAGGTTGACCTCGGCCTCCTTCAATCCTGTGAAGCCGACAGCTCCCAGAGATGAAGGTCCTCCGTGTCCGGCATCCAGGCCTATCTTCATCCCTTTTACGGAAAGGACCGGAGAATGTTTGACTTCTATCTGCAGCATATTGCCGACATATTTGACGGCATAGCCCCACGAATATTTCTCCTTGAGTTTTATGACGATTCTGAAGAGATCGCTCTCAACTTGCTCGAAATCGACATAGTCTATCATTCCCAGACCGGTTCGGTGGGTTATCCAGTTGCTGTTGTTCATCGCACCGTAGATATCCACATTGATAACGGTAGGGTCCGTCTGCGCCCATACGTAGTACGGGAGTCTGTTCGGGAACGAAATGGTCACTCTGTCCCTCTTGCCCTCGTTTGAGATGCTCATGTTGTTGGTGTTGACCACTCTGGTCTCCTTTGCGGTGGGCTTGACGCAGGAGGTAGGAATGTATGCCCAGCGGCTTTCGCATAGCCGCACCTTGTAAAGATCATTGTACTGACCTACAACCTTGAGAGTTATACCGGCATCAAGGCTGCCCATTCTGGAGGCTCCGAGTCTGTCGGATCCGGTACCGTACTGAAGGTATGCGTCTTCAAGAGTTTCCACATATGTCAGACGCTCGTAGAAAGTATCCGGCTTGGGAGCGTCCGGATCTTCAGGCTTTGTTTCTTGGCGGCGCGGCCTGCCCGCCTCATCATAAACTATCACAAGATTCTCCGTACGTGTTTCGGATCCTTTCTTAAGAACCACCTTCACCGTATTCTCGCCTTTTGAAAGGACAAGCGGCATACCGAATGCGCCGGTGTTGTAAACGTGCACCGACTGGCCGTTGATGGTTGCGCTGACACCGGGATCCGTGATGCATACGAGGTCATACTTTGAGGAGAATGCACGCTGCGGTCCTTCCGTTTCCGGACCTCTGCGACACTGTCTGAAACTGATTTCGGCTGAAAGCTGCACGGAACTCATCAGAAGTGCAAGGGCAGCTGCCGCAAAAAAATTGACTTTCATTTTATAGATGTTTAATTTGGCCGTTGAGTCCTACAAATATAGGGAAAATAGTCAAATTATTATTACTTTTGCAGCATTAAAATCATACCGAACAAAATAATCGTTTCTTTAAATCAATAATATGCAGTATTCAACAGAAGTGCAGCACATGTGTGTTGTAGCCAAGGGCCCGAAGCATGGACCCGCACCTATCCCCGAAGAGGGCAAATGGGTCAAAGCAAAAGAAATCAAGGATATATCCGGAATGACTCACGGCATCGGCTGGTGCGCTCCGCAGCAGGGTGCCTGCAAACTCTCCCTCAACGTGAAGGACGGCATCATCGAAGAGGCTCTTGTCGAGACCATCGGATGCTCCGGAATGACACATTCAGCCGCAATGGCAGCAGAGATTCTCCCCGGCAAGACAATTCTTGAAGCTCTCAATACAGACCTCGTATGCGATGCAATCAACACCGCAATGCGCGAGCTTTTCCTTCAGATTGTTTACGGCCGCACGCAGAGCGCCTTCTCGGAAGGAGGTCTCGTAATCGGCGCAGGCCTTGAGGATCTTGGCAAAGGCCTTCGCAGCCAGGTTGCAACTATGTTCTCCACCAAGGAGAAAGGCGTACGCTATCTGGAAATGGCCGAAGGATATGTAAAGACAATCGCTCTCGACCAGGACGGTGAAGTCTGCGGTTATGAATTCGTACGTCTGGGCGTGATGATGGACAAAATCAAGAAGGGCGTGGACGCAAACGAAGCTCTCAGGCAGGCAACCGCAACATACGGCCGCTTCACAAAGGAGCAGGGCGCAGTCAAGTTCATTGATCCAAGAATAGACTAACAGGAGGACACAAAATGATACGTGAAGTAAAATTCGAAAGCCAGAACCGCCGTATTGAAAACATTACCAAAGTTCTCAACTCCTATGGCATCGCTTCCATCGAGGAGGCTGCCCGAATCTGCGAAGAAAAAGGTATCGACCCTTATCTCGAATGCGAACAGACCCAGAACATCTGCTTTGAAAACGCAAAGTGGGCATACGTCGTGGGTGCCGCAATTGCAATAAAGAAAGGCTGCAGGAACGCCGCTGACGCCGCAGAGGCAATCGGCGAAGGCCTTCAGGCTTTCTGCATCAAAGGCTCCGTAGCTGATGACCGCAAAGTGGGAATCGGTCACGGCAATCTCGCTGCCCGTCTCCTCCGTGAAGAGACCGAATGTTTCGCTTTCCTTGCAGGCCACGAATCCTTCGCTGCCGCCGAAGGCGCAATCAAGATAGCAGAAATGGCCAACAAGGTCCGCAAGAAGCCCCTGCGCGTCATCCTCAACGGCCTTGGCAAGGATGCAGCAATGATTATCAGCCGCATCAACGGCTTCACATACGTTCAGACAGAATTCGACTATTACAGCGGAGAGGTGAAGACCGTCCGCACTAAAGCTTACTCGAACGGACCGCGCGCCAAAGTCAACTGCTACGGTTGCGACGACGTGCGCGAAGGCGTTGCAATAATGTGGAAAGAGAACGTCGACGTCTCCATCACCGGCAACTCCACCAACCCTACCCGCTTCCAGCATCCGGTGGCAGGTACATACAAAAAAGAGCGCGTGCTCGCAGGAAAGCCTTACTTCTCAGTGGCTTCCGGTGGCGGCACTGGCCGTACTCTCCACCCGGACAATATGGCTGCAGGTCCTGCTTCCTACGGTATGACCGACACTATGGGCCGTATGCACTCCGACGCTCAGTTCGCAGGTTCTTCTTCAGTTCCTGCACACGTCGAGATGATGGGCTTCCTCGGTATGGGCAACAACCCTATGGTCGGAGCCACGGTAGCTGTAGCCGTCTCCGTGGAAGAAGCAATGAAGAAATAGGCCGTGAAGTATATTCTAACCATATCCGCGTTGCTTGCGCTCGGCACTCTCTGCCGGGCGCAGGACACGGATTTGTCTGTCACTGACACAACTGCAGTTTCAGAAGCCGTTTCAAATCAGGAGACGGAAGTCAGAAAAAAGGGGCTGATTCCGTGGTTCCAGAGATGGCGGGACAACTCCCTCATCGGAGGCCGCGATACCGCATACGTTTCTGTACCCGAAAAGAAATGGATGATTACGACAGGCTTGAAAACGACTCAGAACGGTTTTCAACTCTATTGGCCGAGCAAAGCCGAGATGACGGGGGAAGTTGATCCCGGGGGTTTGTTCGGTATGAGCAACCATATTTTCAATCACGAGACCAAACCGACACTCGGCATTTCCATCGGAATTTCATACAAAGGCTTCGGCCTGACAGTCAGTCCGAAGGTCATCAATAACAACGACCGCAACGGGCTGGATCTGGGACTTGGTCTCACAGGTACGACATTCGGCGGAGATATCAGCTTCAAGGCTCTGTTTGATTCGGACGACAGAGACAATCATCTGTTATTGTTGAACGGCAGCCTGAACGCTTATTACGTCCTCAACAACAGGAAATTCAATATGACTGCGGCATTCTCGCAGAGTGTTATGCAGAAAAAGAGCGCCGGCAGCGTCATCTTTGCCACGATGCTTGATTTCGCCTCAATTATCGCCGTTTCAATCTCTCCGAAGAATCCGCAGGTTACAGCCGGTACATACGGGATGCACGGAAACTGGTCAATCGGAGCCGGATACGGCTACAATTTCGTTTTTGCGCAAACGCACTGTCTGATTCACGCTTCTTACATTCCCATGTATATGTTTCTGAATGGAAGCGAATACGGCCTGATCAAAGAGAACGACGAAACTGAGAAAGTCAGAAGCGACAAGAGGCTCACCGTGCCATACTCCCATATGGCCAGGTTTGCTTTCTATTATACATGGAGGGAACGGTATCTGATAGGCGGCGCGCTACAGGACACCCATTACGGCTGGTTGAGTTCACAACGGCGGCCGAACGCATCCTTCGAATGGGTCGGCACACTGTTTTTCAAATTCAGATTCTGACACTCAGAATCTTACGGCAAGACCAAGTTGAACCTGCATCATCTTGCAGGAATTGTCTCCGAGTTTGTAGACGTTGAAGAAATCATATTTGTATCCGGCATAGAGCCTGATGCGCTCGAAGTCGTAGCCCAACTGCGCTTCGACGTCCAGATTGAATCTGGAATATCTGCCGTCCGAGTATGCCGAGAAAAGATTTTTGGTTTCAGTGTTGAGCACCGCTCCGGAATCCTTGCGAGTATCCTTCATACTGTAAGCCGCCGCAAATTCACCCACAGGGCCCACGGTGAAGAAAATACCCTTCCATATATGCACGGCAAACATAAGAGGTACCTCCACATAGAGTTTGTTCCAACTTCTCACATTGGCCTGCGCACCATATGATGCGCTATGACGCTCCAGAAGGCCGACGTCGGAAAGGCGCACTCCTGCAGCCAGGCCGAGAGTTCTGTTGAAGCGATATTCATAGGATGCGTATGCCTGCACTCCGGAGAGGGTTATAGGGAGTTCAGCCGTCCTCTTTTCCTTGTATAAGAAAATGTTGGTGGCGGCGCCTGCACCAATCTGGAAATTGCCGCGTGCCTGTGCGCAATCCAGCAAAAGAGCTGCCGCGATAATAGTCAGGACTAATTTCTTCATCTGACGGGTATGGTTGTTGTATATATTCAATTTGCAAAGTTAACTAAAAAAATATATTGTTACATTTGCATATGATTCCAAAAGTACTGGAAAATATCATATCTTCATACTCCGAAAGCGAGCGCCGTATGGTCGTTTCCGCTTTCGAGTGTGCTGCGCTGGAGCTTGCCACAAGAACAAGAGGTAACAATCACCCGTTCATCGAGCATCCGCTCGGAGTGGTCTCCATCATCAGTCAGGAAATCGGACTGATGGCCGATTGCGTGACGGCGGTGCTCCTGCACGAAGCCAACCGCTTCCAATGCGAAAACAGTGCCGAACTGAATCACACCGCCCTTTTCAATTCTTTCAAATCGAAATACCCCTCTGACATCATAGACATTGTGACAGGTCTCAACAACATAGCCTCCATCTCTATGCAGCAGACCAATCTGGATCCCGAAAAATACAGAAAGCTCATAGTCTCCTACTCCACAGACCCGAGAGTCGTGTTGATAAAAATAGCAGACCGTTTGGAGATTATGAGGAATCTGAAAATAATTCCAGCAGCAAAGCAGGGGGCGAAAGCATTGGAGACGATGCTGCTCTACACCCCTCTGGCCCACCAGCTCGGTCTGTACCTGATAAAGAGTGAATTTGAAGACATATATTTCAGATATTCCGAGCCCGACATCTACAAATCACTGAAAGCCAAGGTCAAAGCCGCCGAAAAGGACAAATTGCCGCTGACGGAAAGATTTCTTGTCCCGCTCAAGGACAAACTGGACGAGGCAGGCATCAGATATCACCTGAAAACCAGGACCAAGAGTCCTTATTCCATCTGGAACAAAATAAAATCGAAGGGCGTGACCTTTGAAGAAGTGTATGACCTCTTCGCCGTACGTTTCATAATCGAGTGTGAGGACAATCACGAAAAGGAAGTGGAACTCTGCTGGAAGGTTTACAGCATCGTCACGGAAGAATATGCTCCGGACACCTCCCGTCTGCGGGACTGGATTTCCAAACCGAGGGAAAACGGCTATGAGAGCCTGCATACCACCGTCCAAACCGCAGATGGCAGTTTCGTAGAGGTTCAGATTCGCACACAGCGGATGGATTTCGAGGCGGAGCAGGGCCACGCAGCTCACTGGGCATACAAGGGCGTAAAAAGCCGGGAGACACTGTCCGCCTGGCTCAACGGAGTGCGAAGCATTCTCGAAAGCGGCCACTCGGATATATACAGCCACGAAAGGCCCGTCCTGGAAGAGATTCTCGTCTTCACCCCGACCGGCGAACTGAGGCAGCTGAAAAGAGGCGCCACAGTACTTGACTTTGCTTTCAATATCCACTCCAACCTCGGTCTCAAGTGCTCAGGCGGTCGCATAAACGGTCATATTGCATCCATCCGTGACATTCTCAATTCGGGTGACGTTGTGGACATATTCTCCAACAAGAACCAGAAGCCGAGTGCAGACTGGCTCAATTTCGTCGTCACCTCGAAGGCCAGAAGCAAAATCAAGCAGAAACTGAAGGAAGATGAGAACAAACGTGCGGCTGTGGGCAAGGATATTCTGAGCAGGAGGCTGAAGAACTGGAAACTTGAGTTGCCTGACGACCTGCTGGCCGAAATAGTGAAGAAATACAGGTATGACTCCATAAACGAGTTTTTCGGCTCTCTCGGGGAGGGCAAAATCAATGTCCTCGACATCAAGGACCTGATAGTTGAAAACAAGACCTCTGCCGCGCCGGAAGATTCCAACTCCGACAAGGCGCGCAGACCTGACCAGGCCAGGCCGCAACTTGACGCCCAACTGAAAAATTTCGAATACAAGGCCGCAAAATGCTGCAACCCGGCATATGGTGACGAAGTATTCGGTTTTCTCTCCATCAAGGAGGGCATCAAAATCCACAGGACCGACTGCCCGAATGCACGAAGACTCAGGGAAAGATATCCGTACAGAATACTTGAAGTGCAGTGGAGGGAACCTGTCAAACCAAAGAAGGAAAATGCAGAAAAAGCAGATACAAATAAAGGGCGCAAGGGTAAATAACCTGCAGAACATCGACCTCGACATCCCTTTGGGAAAGTTTGTCGTCATAACGGGCATATCGGGAAGCGGCAAGAGTTCCCTTGCGTTCAACACTCTGTTCGCCGAAGGCCAGCGCCGTTTCGCGGAGAGTATGTCGGCCTTTGCCAGGCAGTTTCTGGGACGTATGAGCAAGCCGGACGTGGACATGATTTCGGGAATACCGCCGGCAATCGCAATCGAGCAGAAGGTCAACACGAAGAATCCACGCTCCACTGTCGGCACCGGCACTGAGATATACGACCACCTGAGACTTCTGTTCGCCCGCATCGGCAGGACCTATTCCCCCGTATCAGGCCTTCAGGTCAGATGCGACACAGCAAAGAGCGTAGTCGAATGGATAGCCTCTCTCAAGAAGGATTCCGTGGCTCTCATTGCCTCGCAGATGGACTGGACATCGGACAACGCCGTCGAAAAAATGCTGGAACTCAAGCAGGAAGGCTTCATCCGCCTCTGCACCCGCAGCGGTAAAGTATTGCGAATCGAGCAGGTGCTTGAAAACTTGGAGCACTTCGATCCTTCGCAGTATCTCCTGCTGGTGGACCGCATCACGGCCGGTTCGGATGAAGACACCTTGAGCCGTGCTCTGGATTCCGTTCAAACGGCCTTCAGCAAGGGTGGCGGCTATATCCACATCATTGCAGACGGAGATTTGCACAGTTTTTCCAACGTCTTTGAGGCCGACGGAATCAGGTTTGAAGAGCCTTCCGAATATCTTTTCAGTTACAACAGTCCGGTGGGAGCCTGTCCTGTCTGCGGAGGTTACGGCAAAATCATCGGCATAGACGAGGAACTCGTCATTCCGGACCCCACACTGAGCATATATGAAGGAGCGGTAGCCTGCTGGAGAGGTGAAGTAATGGGACAACTAAAGGATATGCTTGTGGAAAATGCCGGAAAGTACGGCTTCCCCATCCACAAACCGTATATGGAACTGTCAGCGCAGCAGAAGGCGGTTCTGTGGGACGGATGCGGAGATTTTCCGGGCATCAACCGGTTCTTCAAATGGGTAGAGTCACAGCGCTACAAGATTCAATACCGATATATGCTGAGCCGCTACAGCGGCAAGACCGTCTGCCGTGAATGCGGAGGGTCACGCCTTCGCAAGGAAGCCCTGTACGTCAAGGTCGGAGGCCGCACCATACACGAACTTATGACTATGCCAATAGGTCAGCTGTCCGAATTCTTCGATAATCTGCAGCTGGATGAATATGACGGCAAAGTCGCAGAACGGCCTCTTCGCGAGATACGTTCAAGGCTCAAGTACATAAACGACGTAGGCCTCTCCTACCTCACTCTTTCACGTCCTTCCAATACTCTGAGCGGCGGAGAAAGCCAGCGCATCAATCTGGTGAGTTCACTGGGCAACAACCTGACCGGTTCGATGTATATCCTCGACGAGCCGAGCATAGGCCTTCACGAACGCGATACCGAACGCCTCATACGGGTGCTGAAGCGGCTGCGTGACCTTGGCAACACCGTGATTGTAGTCGAACATGACGAGAATATCATCAGAGCCGCTGATGAAATCATCGACATAGGTCCGGGAGCCGGTGTAAACGGCGGGCACATTGTCTTTCAGGGAAAATTGACCGGCAAGGAGGCTTCCTCCGCAAAAGATTCGCTGACAGTAGATTATATGAAAGGCAAGCGTACCATTGCGCTTCCGTCAGTACGCCGCTCGTGGAAATACTCCGTAGAAATTGTCGGAGCCTGCGAAAACAACTTGAAAAACATAAACGTAAAGTTTCCGCTCAGATGCCTTACGGTAGTGACCGGTGTCAGCGGAAGCGGCAAAAGTTCTCTGGTGGGCGATATCCTCTACCCCGCACTCTACCGTCAAATCAATCAAATCGGTTCAAAGCCGGGACTCTTCAAGGAACTTCGCGGCGACCTTTCAAAGATTTCCTCCGTAGAATACATAGACCAGAATCCTATCGGAAAGAGTTCACGCTCCAATCCGGTCACATATCTGAAGATATATGACGACATCCGCAAACTGTTTGCAGATCAGCCGTATGCAAAGATGAACGGCTACGGCCACTCCCATTTCTCCTTCAACATAGACGGCGGGCGCTGCCCCGAGTGTCAGGGCGAAGGAATAATCCGCATTCCGATGCAGTTTATGGCCGACGTCGAAATGGTATGCGAATCCTGCGGCGGCAAACGGTTCCAGAGTGACATTCTTGAAGTAAAATATCAGGGAAAGGATATAAATGACGTTCTGAATATGAGCGTTGCGCAGGCAATGGAATTCTTCAGGGCTCAGACCGGAGATTCACAGGCTCAAAAGATAGCGGACAAACTCCAGCCTTTGGTGGACGTAGGCCTGTCCTATGTCAGTCTCGGTCAGAGCAGCAGCACTCTCTCCGGAGGAGAAAGCCAGCGCATCAAACTCGCATCCTTCCTCGGCAGGGAAAGCGATGCTGACGGCAGCATCCTCTTCATCTTCGACGAGCCGACTACCGGCCTGCATTTCTTCGATATCGAGAAGTTGCTGGGCGCATTCGACTCCCTCCTCGCCAGAGGCCATTCAATCATAGTGGTGGAGCACGATCCTTATGTCATAAAGGCGGCTGACTGGGTCATTGACCTTGGTCCTGACGCAGGCGATCGGGGCGGCAGCGTAGTTTTCGAAGGAAATCCCGAAGAACTTCTCAGGAGCGGCACCGCCACAGCGCTAGCATTGAGCAGTCCTTCGCTCCCATAGGCATACATCTCATGCTACAAGGATATCCGGCGGCGGGAAATCCGGCGCCGTCAGAGGCTGAACTCCCTGACTGAAATGGAATCCGAAGCAACTGTAAACGTATAGAAGCAAGGCTTCGGGGCAGTATCGTCTATAGCCGCGAGAGTCAAATAGCGGACGTTCTTGAAGAATGTATCTTCATAGAAATGGTCGTGACCGCTAAGAACCATATCCACACCACATCTGCTGAAAAGAGCCGAGAGGTCGTAGCCCTCTTCCAGGCCGAAGTTGCCTGTATGGCCCTGTGAATTGTCACGCTTGAAAAAATGGGTGTGTGTGAATATGATGATATGGCGGTAGCGGCCTTGCGCCGAAGAGAGGACGGATTCAAGCCAGTCTCTCTGCTCCGTACCGAGGGTTCCCGAGGCCGAATCCAGACAGATCAGCAGGTCGGTGCAGAGTACCGTTTCCCCACTGACGCAGGAGACCTCCACCAGATAGGTACCTGTCTTCATGGCGGCAATGTATTCGGTCCACTGCCCGAAGTAGAGGTCGTGATTGCCCGGTGTGCAGAACAGGTTGCGTCCGCCTTCGGAAACGGGCTTTACAGTTTCGAGGAACAGATGAAAATTATTCTTCCGGTCCATGGCATCACCCAGGAACAACGCAAAGGGAGCTGCTTTTGAATCGGCCATATAGGCACTGACAAAGCGACGTATCCCATTTGCCGTCGCACAGACGTGGGAATCCGTGGAAGCATAGAAAGTATAACCGTCGCCGCTTACAAATATATGTTCGAAGCCGTGAACATCGTTGTAGGCTTTCGACTGGGCAAAACGTTCGTTCGAGCTCGGGCTTGAACCTGCAATCATACCCGGAATATCGTATTTGTCGCAGGAAACGAGTCCGACAGATAGCAGTGCCGCCAAAAGTATTTTTCTTCTCATATTGTCACCTCCTAGAAAGAATATCTGACACCTGCCCTGAAGGCTGCGCCCCAGAACTCTGCCGTACCGTGAAATGTGCCTGCACTCTTGAGGTCGAAGCGGCATAGAACCGACAGACGTTCGTCGATGTCGAACCGGCCGTCGAGAAAGAACATCGGCACCCAGGTACGTTCGTATTCGTAATCGGTGTAGTTGGCTACTCCACCTCCTACATTCCAACGTGAAGAAGCCGGACGGACGTTGAATGAAGCCCTGTACAACAGATTCAAAGGTTCTGAGATGTTCTCGGATTTTCCGCCATTTTTTCGTTCGAGGTCATAAGTGAAATGCGAGGTGGCGCCGATCTGCACGCTGAAATAATCCATACGGTAGCCTGCGCTTGCCGCCAGATTGAAATCCGCTGTGCCGTATGAGGCGTGGGCGCGGTAATGGGCTGAACAGTCCAGAAATAAGGCACCCGCCTTCAGATTGATTTTAGGCCGTGCAGTGGCCGTTACCGCGTAGGTCTTAGGATTATGGACTTCTGCCGCAACTGCGGCTTCAAACCATCCGCCCGCCGGCAGGACAGCGGCGATATCCACTCCACCGTAGTTATGCCAGGTTTCATTCCAGCCATACATACCCATCACGGTCAGGCTTCTGCAGGCGGAATTTTCACCTGCGGACAAAAGCGACGCAAGAAAAATGAGCGCTACAGTTATGCTGATATGCTTCATATATGCAACATTCGTTTCAGATTGTTGCAAATATACAAAATTATTGCAGTTTCCTTCCCGACTAAGCCGCGCCTGTTACCAGAGAACTACGCGATTCTCCGGTGAAAGATAGAATTTTTTCCCGGGCACGGAACAAGAAAAAATCTACGCTTCGACATCGGATTACGTATAGGTCCGGCTGGTTCCCAAGCGCCCCTCCCGGAACACGATTCCAAGGCGGGAGAAGTTCCGCTTCAGG
The DNA here is from genome assembly GCA_018065695.1 of Candidatus Cacconaster caballi. Classification (GTDB taxonomy): domain Bacteria; phylum Bacteroidota; class Bacteroidia; order Bacteroidales; family UBA932; genus Cacconaster; species Cacconaster caballi. The sequence continues at coordinate 106,229 of JAGHST010000016.1, forward strand.
ACGCATTTCCCCGAAAGGGGCTTGCCTGCGGCCGAAGTGGAATCTTCTCCCGCCTTGCGGCAAGCGGAGTGCAGCTTTTTCAGTTCGGGAATCATTGCGGCAATATGCAAATTTTCAACGCAAATAAACCCTAACAATTATTATCTTTGCAAGATAAAGACAAGGAAGATGTTTAGAAAAATAGTCAATTTTTGTGTAAAGGTCGTGCAGAGATATCTGCCTGAGCCTTTCATTTTCGCTTTGCTGCTGACGCTTGTGGCAGCGGTCATTGCGATGCCCGTCTGCCGGCAGACTCCGCTTGAGGTTCTCGACAATTGGGGCGGCGGAATGTGGAGCCTTCTGGCATTCTCAATGCAGATGGCTCTGGTGCTCGTAACCGGTTCGGCACTCGCTGACGCGCCTTCGGTCCGCAAAGGCCTCGAAGCCTTGAGTTCCATTCCGAAAGGACCGGTTGCTGCAATTGCTCTGGTATCGTTCATTTCAGCGCTGGCGTGCTGGATCAACTGGGGGTTCGGCCTCATCATAGGTGTGGTGTTCGCCAAATCCATAGCCCGTAAGCTGAAAGGAGTTGACTACCGCCTGCTTATTGCTTCGGCATACAGCGGATTCGTCGTATGGCACGGAGGCATCTCCGGCTCCGTACCTCTTGCGCTTGCCACTCCGGGCAAAGCGCTCTCCGATGCCACAATGGGCATTGTCAGAGAACCGATAGCAATCAGCAGCACCATCTTCGCCTGGCAGAACCTCCTCATTTCAGGCCTGTGCATAGTCGCTCTTGTGGTTGTAAATTCTCTGATGCATCCGAAAGGGAAAGACGTGGTGGAGGTTGACCCCGTACTTCTGGAGGAAGAGCCGCAGCAGTCCGCAAGACTTGAAACCCCTGCCGACAGACTCGACCACTGCCGCCTGACAAGTTGGATCATCTCCTTTATGGGGCTGGCATATTTCTGTATGAAGATGGCACGCGGAGGTTCCCTGGACCTCAATTCGGTGGTCACATTATTCCTCTTTCTCGGCATCCTGCTGCACAAAGACCCTGTGGGATATGTCGATTCGTTGACAAAAGCCGCAAAGGGATGCGCCGGCATCATATTACAGTTCCCCTTCTATGCCGGCATAATGGGAATAATGACAGGAACCGCTTCCTCGGGCATATCACTCGCCGGTGAGATAAGCAACTGGTGCGTGGCTGTCTCCAATGAGCATACCTTCCCTATTCTGACCTTCCTCAGCGCAGGACTCGTGAACGTGTTCGTACCATCCGGCGGAGGACAGTGGGCAGTGCAGGCGCCGATAATGATGCCAGCCGGAGCAGCTCTGGGCGTATCGCCCGCCGTCACCGGTATGGCAATCGCGTGGGGCGACGCATGGACCAACCTCATACAGCCTTTCTGGGCACTCCCGGCCCTTGCTATCGCAAAACTCGGAGCCAAGGACATAATGGGTTTCTGCGTCATAAACCTCTTCATTACCGGAATCATCATAGCAGGAGGCCTTCTTCTCTGGACTTTTTGAACCATAGACATATGAAAAAGATATCTCTGATTTCCATTTTGATTATCCCGCTGCTCGCACTTTCCTGCAGCGGAAACAGCATTGAACCGCAAAACCCTGAAGTGACAGCCGTCGAAGCTCTCGCCCGAAGAGTTCTACCTTCAAAGGCAAATCGATTCATTTTCAAGGCAGTCCCGTCAGAAAAAGATTATTTCACCCTTCAGGATGATGGCGGAAAGATATCCATCACCGGTAACAATGCCAACTCTATGGCTGTAGGGCTCAACCACTACCTCAAATACTACTGCAAAGTGGAATACGGATGGCTTTCCGGTGACACTTTCAAGATGCCGGCAATACTTCCGCAGATAGGTGAAAAGATAACCGTCGAAGCCCGTGTGGACAAACGCTTTTTCCTGAACTACTGTACCTACGGCTACACAATGCCTTGGTGGACGTGGGAGGACTGGGAGCATTTCATTGACTGGATGGCTCTCAACGGCGTCAATCTGCCTCTCGCAATAACAGGCCAGGAATCCATCTGGTATCAGATCTGGACTGAAATGGGGCTGACAGACGAAGAAGTAAGGAACTATTTCACAGGTCCGGCCCACCTTCCGTGGCACAGAATGCAGAACATCGACCGCTGGGGAGGGCCTCTTCCAAAGTGCTGGCTCGACGGTCAGATAGAACTGCAGAAAAAGATTACGGCCCGGGAGCGGGAGCTCAATATGAAACCCGTGCTTCCTGCCTTCGCAGGCCACGTTCCGGCAGAACTCGCACGTCTGTATCCGGATGCCCCGATGACACGGCTTGAAGCATGGGCAGGCTATACGGATGAATATGCCTGCACATTCCTCGACCCTATGAGTGACCTTTACAAGGAAATTCAGAAAAAGTTCGTGGCAAAGGAAACAGAAATATACGGCACAGACCATGTATATGGCATCGACATCTTCAACGAACTGATGCCGCCGAGTTGGGAACCTTCCTATCTCGGCCGCGTGAGCCGTCAGGTTTACGAATCCCTCGTCGAAGCCGACCCGGACGCCGTATGGCTGCAGATGGGCTGGCTCTTCTACAACGAAAGGAAATACTGGACAAACGACCGCGTGGAAGCGTATCTGACCTCCTTCCCTGCTGAAAAGCAGCTTCTTCTGGACTATTATTGCGAACGGCAGGAAGTATGGCAGCGCACCGAAAGTTTCTACGGAGTCCCGTTCATCTGGTGCTATCTGGGCAACTTCGGAGGAAACACATTCCTGGCGGGGCAGCTTGATGAAATCAACTCCCGCCTCGAGAACACTTTCGAAAACGGCGGTGATAACTTCGACGGAATCGGATGCACCTTGGAAGGCTTCGACTGCAACCCGTTTGTCTATGAGTATGTTCTTGAGAAGGCCTGGGACTTCCCTGTCCACAAAGACGTGAAGGAGTGGACCGCACTACTCGCAGACCAGAGAACCGGCAGAACCGACGAGAGAGCCCGTCAGGCCTGGGCAACCATCATAGACAGTATCTACAGTCAGCCCACAAGGCCCGGGCAGTCGCCTTTTGTCAACGTGCGCCCTTCTTTCGGAAGGCCGAAGAGCTATTACGGAAACACCCGCTATGACTACGACAACGGCAATCTGACCAACGTCATCGGGACTCTTCTCCAGACCCGCGGACGCAATTCCGCCTATGCCTTCGACCTCACCAACCTTACCCGACAGTGGCTGAGCAACTATTTCGGCACACTCAAAGTGCGCTACGAAGAGGCATATTCCCGCAGCAGCCGCGACACTATGCGTATGATTTCACAAGAGATGCTCGAAATTATACGCGACATTGACGGTCTTGTCGGCTCACAAACTTATTTCCTTGTAGGTAAATGGATTGCAGATGCGCGATCCTGGGGTGTCACTCCCGCTGAGAAGGATTATTTCGAGAAGAATGCAAGAAATCTTCTCACCACGTGGAGCGATGCCGATATGACTCTCAACGACTATGCAGCCAGAACGTGGAACGGGCTGACCGGCAACCTCTACTACGGGCGCTGGGAAATGTTCTTCCGACACGTGGAGGAGTGTTGTGACAAAGGCCTCCCTTGGGACGACAGCGCATACACACAGTACCACAAAGAAGTTACGGCTCTCGAAAAGGATTGGTGGAACAATATGGTCGGGGAATACCCGACAAAGCCGAAAGGCGACAGCAAATCAATCGTGAAAGCACTTTACAAAAAATATAAGGATAGAATTTAAATCTGAAAAGCAATATGGCAGACTACAAAACTACCGCCCTATCCTGGCTGGGCAATGAGTTCGACCGGGAGACTCGCAACGAAGTAAAGGCACTGATGGAAGGCGACCCGAAAATGCTCGAGGATGCCTTTTACAGGACGCTGGAGTTCGGCACAGGTGGCCTGAGAGGCATTATGGGTGCCGGCACCAACAGGATGAACCGCTACACTGTCAGTATGGCCACACAGGGACTCGCCAACTATCTTGGAAAAACTTTTTCCGGCGGCGCAAGCGTGGTTATTTCCTACGACAGCCGCAACAATAGTCGCAAATTCGCCGAAATCACATCTAAAGTACTGATTGCCAATGGTATAAAAGTATATCTATTCGACGACATACGCCCTACCCCCGAGCTCAGCTTCGCAATCAGGCATCTGAACTGCGTGGCCGGCATAATGATAACGGCATCCCACAACCCGAAGGAGTACAACGGCTACAAGGTCTTCTGGGAGGACGGTGGCCAGATTGTTGCACCGCACGACAAACTCATCATCGAGCAGGTCAACCTCATCTCCTCTATGGAACAGGTGAAATACGACGAAAACGCATCCGCCGAAATGATTGGAGCAGAGGTGGACAAAGCATACCTGAGCAGCGTTCTTTCTCTTCTGCTCTCTCCTGAAAGCATCAGACGTCACAGCGATCTGAAAATCGCATACACCCCTCTGCACGGAACCGGAGTGCGCCTTGTCCCGACCGCGCTTGAGAGTATAGGATTCAAGAATGTCTTTCACGTTGCCGAGCAGGACGTAAGCGACGGCAACTTCCCTACCGTGGTGTCGCCTAATCCGGAAGAGCCGACCGCAATGAAGATGGTGATGGAAAAGGCGGACAAGGAAGGCGCAGACATCGCTCTGGGCACAGACCCGGATGCCGACCGCGTCGGCTGCGCCGTCAGAAACGATAAGGGAGAACTCGTGCTGCTTACCGGCAACCAGCTGGCATCCATTCTTGTAAATTATATGCTTACAAGATGGTCCGAGCAAGGACGGCTCGACGGCAGACAGTATATCGTCAAGACCATCGTCACCACCGAACTTATCGGCAGAATTGCCGGAAAATTCGGTGTGAAGATGTATGACGTCCTCACCGGCTTCAAATACATTGCAGACATAGTCCACGCCAACGAGGGCAAGACTCAGTTCATCTGCGGAGGCGAAGAGAGCAACGGTTTCAATGCAGGAGAATTCGTGCGCGACAAGGATTCCATCGTTACCTGCTCACTCGTATGCGAATGTGCGGCCTGGCTTGCAGACAAAGGCAAGACTCTCTACGGATATCTCGGCGAAATCTACTCCGAATTCGGCTATCACAGGGAGAAGCTGCTGTCCGTCACGAAAAAAGGAAAGGACGGCCTTGCTCAGATACAGCAGATGATGGCGGACTTCAGATCCAATCCTCCGAAGCAGCTGGCTGGTTCGCCTGTTTGCAAGGTGACAGATTACCTGAAGAGTGAACTCACCGGACTGCCCGAATCCAACGTACTGCAGTTCTTCAGCACCGACGGGTGCAAGGTCACGGTACGTCCGTCAGGCACCGAACCTAAGATAAAGTTCTACCTTGCCGCAACCGGTCCAGATGCCGACAATCGTGCAGATCAGTTGCTTGCTCAATTTAAGGAATAATGCAGAAGTACAAGGAGATAGAGTCGCTGGAGGAGTTTTTTGAGGAGATTCCGGAAGGAACTGTCGCAAGCCGTTACGCATTTCAGGCGGTGAATTTCACTATTCCCGCCTTCGATGAGCAGAAGTACAGTTTCAGAGACTGCGTGTTCCTCGGTTGCGAGATTCCTCCGAGAATGCATTTTGCCATCGGCCGCGAATGCGTGGTATTGCCGAGGATTCCGATGCCCTTCAAGGTGTTTCCGAAAGAGTTGTACAGTGCCGACACTCTCTACCGCGGTTATGACTACCGTCACCCGGAGACAATCGATACCTGCTACGACACGATTGTGTTCCAGCACTATGTATCTGCCGGGAAATATTCTGAAGATATCAAGGAAACCCTCACCCGTTCCCTGCACGACCACTCCATAAATGATGCACTCGACGACTTTCTCTCCCGATACGACAGAAAGGACATAGTGGCCGTTATGGGAGGTCATATATTGAGCCGTACCAGCGCTGAATATCACAAAATAGCCCATCTCAGCCGCATTCTGACGGAAAAAGGCAAACTTATGGTCAGCGGAGGCGGCCCAGGAGCGATGGAGGCGGTACATCTGGGAGCGTGGATGGCAGGCCGCACCACCGATGAACTTGAAGATGCCGTCTCGATATTGGAACAACACCCGACATTCAGCGACAAAGGGTGGCTGCCGAGCGCCTTCTACGTAAAAGGGCTATACCCGCAGCGCAGCGGATTCTTCAGTCTCGGCATCCCTACATACCTCTACGGACACGAGCCTTCCTCCCCTTTTTCGACACACATTGCCAAATTTTTCGACAACAGTGTCAGGGAAGACCGCATAGTAAGCAAGCCGGCGGGTGGCATAATCTTCGCCCCCGGAGGGCCGGGCACATTCCAGGAGATATTCCAGAATGCCGCGCTCAACCACTATCAGACGCTCGGCTATTCCAGCCCTATGGTCTTTTTGGGAAAGGAATATTACACGAAAAAGGTTCCGGTCTACCCCATATTGACGGAACTTATGGAAAAAGAAGTGTTCAAGAATCTGAAACTCACCATCTCCGATGACGTTGACGAAATCGTCGGAACAATAATGTCCTACGCCGGATGACATACGAAGAGAAGTTAGAATGGCTTTTCGCTCAGTTCCCGACCTATCAGCAGGTCGGCGAGAGAGCCTTCAAGAGCGGAATCGGGACTATGACGGTCCTGGACGAAGCTCTGGGGCGGCCACACAGTTGTTATAAGACAATCCATATCGCCGGAACCAACGGAAAAGGGTCCACAAGTCATATGCTCGCCGCAGCTCTGGCAGCTTGCGGCCTAAGAACCGGTCTTTATACCTCTCCCCACCTGAAAAACTTCAGGGAGCGCGCCAGAATTGTCGAGAACGGTTCATACCGCTACATTTCCCGAGAAGACGTGGAATCGTTTCTGGACAGATGGAAGCCGCTGTTCGAAGCTGAAAGGCCTTCCTTCTTCGAGATTACCACCGCAATGGCTTTCGACTGGTTCAGAAAGGAAAACGTGGACATAGCGGTCATCGAGACAGGTCTCGGAGGCAGGCTCGATTCGACGAACGTCATAACTCCGATACTCAGTATAATAACCAACATCGGACTGGAGCACTGCCGGCATCTGGGTTTCACCCTCAAGGAGATAGCAGGCGAAAAGGCCGGAATCATAAAGCCGGGAGTCCCTGTCGTCGTAGGCGAAACCGTTAATGAGACAAGGCCGGTATTCGAGGCCAAAGCCAGGGAATGCGGCAGCCGTATCGTATTCGCCTGTGAATGTCAGAAATATCTGGACGTAACGCCCCTGCAGCTTGACTTGAAGGGCGACTATCAGCAGCGGAACCTCAGAACGGCAGACGCCGCCGCAGCGTTGCTGGAACTGCCAAGGCAGGCCGCTGCAGAAGGCATTCGCCGCTGCTCTGCCGCCACTGGTTTGCGCGGCCGTTGGGAAACACTGCGGAAAGCCGGCGCCGACAAAGCGCAGGTCATCTGCGATACCGGACACAATGCCCACGGCATCAGGTGGATACGCGAACAGGTAGATAGGATATGCTGCGACTACGACAACATTTTTTTCATATTCGGTGTCGTAGCCGACAAGGACATAGATGCCATAGCCTCGGTCCTGCCGCATGATGTCAATTACATTTTCACCCAGCCCTCCTGCGAGCGCGCACTTTCCGCGACAGACCTCGCCAACGCCCTGCACGACCGCGGCATCAGCGGCCGTACGGCGCCAACAGTCGCTCAGGCCTTTGCCGTTGCGGACTCCATCTGCGGAGAAAAAGATCTTATACTGATAGGCGGAAGCAACTTCACCGTATGCGACGCCATTGACCTGTTTGCATGACTGCCCCATGAGCGAAAATGCTCCTTTCATAAAGTTCATTCTCGACCACGCTGAAGATGATACGTCAAGGCTTCTGTTCGCCTCCGACCGCTATCCTGAGATTGACGTGCGCAAGGCCTGCTCCACAATCGAGGCTCGGCGGAAGGCAAAATCCAAACTGCCTTCGTGGTATGCCGTCCCTGGAATCATCTACCCCGGCTCTCTCCCGTTGGAGCAGTGTTCCTCGGAGGCCACCGCCGGATACAAGCGGATATTCTTGAATGAGGGCGGCAAAGTAGCCGACATCACCGGAGGACTTGGAGTGGATAGCAGCTTTTTTGCCGGCAAGGCAGCGGAAGTTACTTATATGGAGAGAAGCAGGGAACTTTGCGAAGCGGCGCGTCACAATTTCGAACTGCTCGGAATCTCCAATGTCGAAGTGGTCAATACCGAAACATCGGCCGACAATCTCCCGCAGGGGCATTTCGACCTTATATATGCAGACCCTGCAAGAAGAGGCAGGAATTCTTCCAGAATCTATTCCATATCAGATTGCGAGCCCGACATTCTTTCGCTCAAGGACTCTCTGCTCGGGAAGGCGGACTCCCTTCTGGTAAAAATATCTCCAATGGCGGACATTCACCGCACCCTGGAGCAGTTTCCTCAAGCCACCGAACTCCATATAGTCTCTCTCGACGGAGAAGTCAAGGAACTTCTCGTATGGTGCAGGAAGGGAGACTGCCGGGGCCTTGACGCTGAAATCGTATGCGCAGACCTGCATTCAGGCCGGAGGAGTACCCTTTTCCGCTTCACTCTGCAGGAAGAAGCCTCAAGCGTGCCTCTGTTTGCCGGTCGGATAGGTAAATACCTGTTCGTCCCGGGGCGCAGCCTCCTCAAGGCCGGTGCATTCAGACTCTGTTCGAGCCGTTTCGCTCTGGAAAAACTCGCGCCCAGCACACATCTATACACCGCAGATTCCGTCTGCGAATCGTTTCCCGGCAGGATTTACCGCTCAGTCGAAGCGGTTAAATGGAGCAAATCAGCCTCAGAAGACATCGCAAAACGTTATCCTTCAGCCGAATTGACAGCAATCAACTTTCCTCTCGCCACAGACGCCCTGCGCAGGAAGATGAAAATACGGGACGGAGGAAACGTTCATATTTTCGCAACTACTGTAAATACAGATAAATTTTTGTTAATTTGCACCCGCATTCAAAACGGCATAAATATTTAGATAAATGTACAAAAAGCTAACAATCATCGCGTTTGCACTGATTATGGTAGTACCGGCATACGCTCAGCAGACCTACGCCGAGGCAAAACGCGCATTCAAAAGGGAGTACAGGGAGGCTCACCGCTACGATCCCGTATCCCACTCTTTCAGCCTCCAGTACTCACGACAGCCATTTTTTGCCAGAAACAACTTCAACGGCTACACTCTCAAACAATTGAGTAACAGCAGCGAAAATAAAAGCAATTCGCTCTCCTATGTCTATGGAGACAATCTCGGCAGCACAAAATCCATCGGAACTTTTCTTCTTGAATACAATATGATATTCTCCAGCGGAAGGGCGTTCTCCTGTGACCTCGGTGCAGCCTTCTTCAGCCGTGATCGTTTCAGCGGAATAGACGGAAAACAATTGCAGTCCAAAAAGGGTGCTGTCATCTATGTCGTGCCCAAGTACAAATATTTCTATCTGACACGCAAGAACATCCGTATGTACGGGGACATCGGCCTCGGAGCCGGTCTCTACTTCGGATTTGCCAGCAGACTCCGCCCTGCATTCCAATTCAATCCGCTTGGTATGGAAATCGGAAACGACAAGATTTTCGGAACTTTCGGGATAGGATTCGGCAGTCTCTTTACGGGAGGCACTGTCGGAATAGGTTACAAACTTTAAATCGTGCAAGTAATGAAGAAATATATTTCAATCCTGGCATCGGCCGTAATGCTTGCCGTGCTCACTGTTTCCTGCAGCAATATAAGTGAAGGAGTCACCTCCGTCAGACTCAGGTCATACTCTGAAAATATGGTGAAAAACTATGTCATCAATCCCGTACTGACCATCAACGAATCCGCTTTCAAGGAAAAGGATATCTTCAAGGAGGGATTCACTGTGACTAAGAAAGGGAAATACACGATTACGCTGCGTTCCGCCACTGACAGCACCTGGTCTTATATGCAGACTTCGGACAACACCAGATACGTAGTTTCAGGCATTATCCGGATGCTTCCCGACAATGCCCTCGGACTTCATATGTGGGAATGCAGCGCCGAAGTCTCCTACGATGAGAATAACGGTTACACATCCGTTCTGAAGACAGTAAACCCTGCGGAATTCTACTGGGAAGACCAGTTGATGGAAACCGAATACACTTACAGCATCGTGTTCGACGGCAAATTCACAATCGACACATATCTGTCAGACAAGCATCTTGACAGCGGTGTTCTGACATTCTATAGGACAGGCACCGGATCGGTCATCTCCGACAGTTGGGATATGACAAGCTACCGGTGAGATTCTGCGGGCGTGAAAGGCCTGAAATGATTCTTCAAAGAGGCAGGAATCTGCTCCTCGAGAAGATAGCGATACCAGAAGGTGTAGTCCTGCAAATCGGACTGCGCCTTTTGATTTCCCCTGTAGCCGTGCATTCCTCCCGGATAAATCATAAGTTCAAAGTCCTTGCAGTCGTTCTGCAGGCGGTTTATGAGCTGGAGCGTGTTCTGGAAGTGAACATTGTCATCGCCGGTGCCGTGGGTGAGGCGAAGCATATTGGTACTGTCGCCCCTGTATGCGGAAACTCTGTCCAGAACTCTCGATGCGGCATAGCCTTCAGGATTGTCTTGAGGACGGTCCATATAGCGTTCACCGTAATGAGTGTCATACAAAGCCCAATCGTACACTCCTCCACCGGCTATGCCGTATTTGAACCATTCACTGCCTTCGGTCACGAGAAGAGTGGTCATAGTTCCGCCGAATGAAAAACCTTCCACCCCGACCTTTTCGGGATTGACGAAAGGAAGTGCCGTGAAGCACTTGAGACCGTCGATGAAATCCTCTATTTCAAGACAGTTCAGGCGGCGATAGACTTTCTCGATATCCGCCTTTCCGCTATGGCCGGCTGAACGGGGGTCGAGAACAACCTGTATCACTCCGTGATTTGCCCACCACTGAGTAGCGAAAAGATTGGCGTTCCATACGTCCTTTACCTGAGGATTGTCCGGGCCGCCATATATGTTGACCTTCACTGGATATTTTCTTACTGCCGCAGTGTCGAGATCAACAGGCCATATTACGAGTGCGGGAATCTCAAGCCCGTCACGGGTACGGATACTCGTCAACTCCCGCGGAGCGATGGCATAACTGTCAAACTGAGGTCCTTTCGAATCTTCAATCACAGTAACGTGTCTGGCGGAATCCACCGGGCCTCTTCGCGGCACCGAAATGCGCACCACCTTGGTAGGAGTCCGGCCGTTGGAGGCTTTCGCCACAATTGATGCGCCGTCGGGCGAAATCTCCGCTACCGCGAAATTCAAATCCCCCCAGGAAAGCCTGTCGATTTTCTTGCGTCTGACATCGAGGCGGTAGATGTCTTCGCGCACGTCACTGTCGCGACGGGCTGTGAAGATTATCTCCTTCTCCCCTTCTGAAAGCCGCAGGAGGTTGACTGACCAGTTTTTCCCTTCAGTCAGTTGAGTGAAGGTCTTGCCGTCGTATGAGAGATAATATATCTGCTGCCACTTCGTAAAGTCGCGGACAATGTATATGCCGTTCTTTCCGAAAAGCATACCGTCCATCCAATCTATCCAGCAGTCCTGGTGCTCCCTATATACCGGCTCCCCTGTACCGTCGTACGGATTGACACTGAAAAGTTCGAGATTGTCCTGAGCCCTGTCCATCCGGGAGACCATCAGGCGCCTGCCGTCTCCGCTCCAGAAAGGTGTGCCGAAATACTGGTCCTCCTTCTCGTTGAAATCAGCCCATACGGTCTCTCCTCCCTGTGCGGATACGAAACCTATCTTTACCGTAGGATTATCTTCCCCTGTCTTCGGATAGCGTGTTTCGTTGAGAACACCCCTCTTTCCGTCAGGCAGATAGATTGGAAACATCGGCACCTTGCTGTTGTCGAACCTGTAGAAAGCAATCACCCGGCTGTCCGGCGACCACCAGAAGGCGCGATATTTCGAAGGCCTGCCTAAAATCTCCTCGTAATATACCCAGGAAGCATATCCGTTGAGTATCAAATCACTTCCGTCAAAAGTATGACGGACAATCCTTTTCGTCGAGACTTCAATCGAATAGAGGTCGTTGCCCTTCGTGTAGGCGATTCTCGTTCCGTCCGGAGACCAGGTAGGGTTGGACCATCCTTCGACAAGAGAAGGCACCGGCTTCTCTGCGGGAGGCACCGGAGCTTTGTAACTGATGTCATTCAATATGCCTTCGGGCAGTTTCTCCAACAAATCCGTATCAGTCAGACGTTTTTTCTGGGAGAAATCAGTTGCGGCCACCTGAGGGAGAGAGACCAGCAATGCAAGAACGAGAACCGATATCCGTTTCATAATGTATTATCTTCTGCTGCCACCGGCAAAGATGGCGATATAATAAATCAGAGTTGCCAGTGAACTGAGTGCCGCTACTACGTATGTGCAGGCAGCAGCCTTGAGTGCGCTTGCGGCCATATCCCTGTTGTATTCATCCACAATGCCGTGGGATGTCATCCAGGCCAGTGCCCTGCGGCTGGCATTGAGTTCCACAGGGAGAGTCACGAAACTGAAAATGGTGGTGAGAGCGAAAAGGGCGATGCCTATCATCATAAGTTGAGGGAAAGCCTTGAGAAGCAGCATTCCGGCAAGAAGCACCCAAGTCACGGCTTTCGATGCGAATGAGACTACAGGCACAAGAGCCGTACGCACCTTGACAGGGAAATATCCTTTTGCGTGCTGCACGGCGTGGCCGCATTCGTGAGCAGCCACAGCGGCCGCAGCCACCGAGCATCTGTCATATACCGTTTCACTGAGATTCACCGTTTTCTTTGAAGGATCGAAGTGGTCTGTCAGCGAGCCCGGAGTGGAGGTCACTGCGATTCCGCCTATACCATAGTCATTCAACATTTTCTGAGCGACTTCGCGCCCTGTGAGGCCCGAAGATATCCTGATCTTTGAAGCCTTGTCCATTCTTGATTGCAAAACAGCCTGTACCACATAACTGAGTACGGCTATGCCGATAAATAAAATCCAATACATATCTTACCTAAATAAAAAATTCATCTTTGAAGTTAATGAAATATACCGTTTCGACACCCCGTGTGACGGCTGTATAGAGCCACTTGAGGTCGTCTATCGTGGGTTCTTTCCAAAAAGGATTGTCAATGAACACACATTTCCACTGTCCGCCCTGTGATTTGTGACAGGTTATCGCCGTCGCGTATTTTATCTGCAGGGCGTTGAAATACTTGTCTTCCCGAATTGCAAGATAGCGCTTTCGCGCATTCTTTATATCCGCATAATCCGCACTTACGCCTTGATACAGAGCATTTTGCTGTTCGGCGGAAAGAGCGGGCCGCTCCGATGTCAAGGTATCCAGTATGACTTTGGCCGTAACCTCGACGTCATTGTAGTCCGGAAAGGACAATACTGCCTCTGCAAAATTTATTCCGTAAAGTTCTTCGTACTTCCCTATTTTTACAAGTTGGGCCACGTCGCCGTTTGCGATGAAGTCAAGTTCGGGAATATCTTCAAGAAACTGATAGCAGTTCTTCACCACCATAAGTTTGTCTCCTTTCGACAGGCGCTCCTCCTGAAACAGCACTCTGGCGCGGATGCCGGCATTGTAGCGGTTGGCCATTCTGTTGGAACGGCACAATACGACAATGTTGTCAAGCCCGTACTTTCCAACGGCATCTGACAACGTCTCGATGAGTTCAGTGCCACTGATGCGGTGAACGTCCCGGAAGGATTTCACGTCAAGTCGGGGAATTTCCTCTCTTCCGCTTTCAATGAGGCGGCGTATGACCGTCGCATTGGAAAGGATCCCGCTTTCAGCAGCCTGTCTGACGACAGTGGTAAGCGAGGCGGTCATAAAAACGCCGTAGCGTTTCATATAATCCGGGTCCAGGGCAGGACTCTGCTGAAGTCCCACAGGGGGCAGCTGGCCGCGGTCCCCTACGATTATGAGCTTGTCATTGGAACCGCTTCTGACAAAGGCCACCAAATCGTCAAGAAGGTCCCCAGAACCGAATATGCTGTCGGAATTGGTGTCGGATATGGATATGAGCGAAGCCTCGTCCACTATGAAACAAGTATCCTTCGTCTTGTTGAAATTGAGCTGGAACTCACCGATGCCGGCCGCCAATGACTTCTGACGGTATATGCATTTGTGAATAGTGGATGCCTTGCGTCCTGTAAAATTTGAAAGCACTTTGGCAGAACGTCCTGTAGGCGCCAGAAGCACGCAGTTGTGTTGAAGTTCACTGAGAGTGGCGACAAATGCTGCGAGTGCGGAGGTTTTGCCTGTGCCGGCATACCCGTTCACAATCATCAGGTCGCACTCGTCATACTGAACCGCAAAGTGCGCAAGCTGATTGAACAGATTTTCCTGACAGGGTGTCGGAGGAAACTTCAGGTGAGACCGCAGCTTGTCGGCGAAAAAACTTTCCGTTCCCATTATGCGCGACGACGATAGAGTACGAATGTCAGCAATATGGTGTATATGCCGAGACGGCCGACTATCATCTGAAGGCCCATAAGGAACTTTACAAAGGCCGGGGCTGCCGAGAAACTTCCGCTTGCGGAGCAGATGTCACCGAAGCACGGCCCCACGTTGCTCATCATTGACACGGAAGCCCCTACCGAACTCAGCATATCGACACCGAAAACGGAATATACCAGGGCCATGATAAACGTAATGAAGAGATACAGCAGCACATAGATGGTGACGCTGGAAAGCATATCACGGTCTATAGTCTGTCCTCCGGTCTTGACGGAAATCACAGCATTGGGGTGGGCTATCTTCACAAGTTGCGCCTTGGCAGCCTTGAAAAGGAGCCAGACCCTGTCTGAACGGAGTCCGCTGGTGGTGGAGCCGGAGCATCCGCACTGGATGCTGGCATAGAGAAGCACCAGAATGGAGAATACCGGCCATAGGTTGGTGTCCGCTATGCCGAATCCTGTCGTGGAGATGGTGCTGATTACAGCAAAGAAGCCGTTGCGCAGGGCATCATCCGCACTGTCGAAAGTCCCCTGGAACAGCAGGTTCAGCGACACCAGAACGGAAGCTATCAATATGGTTGAAAGATAGAATTTGGTTACCGGATTTTTCAGCACCTTCAGATTTCTGCCTGCTATGGATGCGTATATCAGCCCGAAATGAAGGCTGGCGACAATCATGAAGAACATCAGGATTATCTCAATCCAAACGGAGCCGAATGCGGCAATAGAGGCATTCTTCGTACTGAATCCGCCGGTAGCGGTCACACTGAGAGCGTGGTTTATCGCATCGAAAGGAGACATTCCGGCAAGCATCAGGAGGAGGAATGAAGCCACCGTGATGCCCAGATATACCGTCACCACAACTTTGATGAAGGTATCCGACTTGTAGCGGTAGTTGCTCTTAGATATCTCGTCCACGTCCATTTTGCTCATTTTGAAGCGGACCGTGCCGAAGGTCGGCAGAATCATCATAATGAAGACGACCACTCCGAGGCCTCCGATATAGTGGGTGGACGAGCGCCAGAAAAGGAGTCCTTTCGGAAGTGCTTCAATATCTTCAAGGATGGTGGCGCCTGTGGTGGTGATGCCGGAAGCACTTTCGAACCAGGCGTTGACAAGAGTGAACTCACCTCCCCAGAGCACATAGGGAATCATTGCGAAGAGGCAGCTGAGCACCCAGGAGAAAAGCAGGATTGCCAGGCCCTCTCTGGTATTGATATCCTTTGCCCTTTTCGTGAAGATCAGAGGGAACAGCCCCACCATCAAAGTTATGACAGCACCTAGGATTAGAGGAGAAAAAGATGTGTCGAAGCCGTCGAGTGCGGCCACACCGGCAGACAAAAACATGAATACAGCATTGCATATCAATGCTATACCCACATTCCTCGTTATTACTCCCCAATTCATAGGTTATACTCCTGTTCCCTGTTGCGGCGATATGACTGGTTTATGTCGATAATATCCTTGACATCCTGATTCATAGACTCCAATTCATCTTTCGTGTCCACTGTAAGATTGTAGGACTTGCCGAACGATTTGTAGTCGGAGATTCCGCGCTTGATTTTAAGCAGAGGATTGACAAGACAACTGTTTATGAAATAGTTGAAGAGCATCACCATCACCAGGCCGAGAAGCATCGAGACAAGACTTGGCATCAGGCTGCGGTTGAAGCCCTCCTGAAGCGACTCCGAGTTCTTGATAAGAGCATCCTGGCATACTGAGGTGAGCGTCATTATATAGTTCCTGAACTTTATATAGACAGGCTGCAGACGGTTGAAGTACCAGTCCTGCCGTTCGTTGAAGGAGTTGTCCCACACTTCGTCCGCTTCGGATGCAATCTGCATGAAGGCGGCATAGGCGAATACGACGGAGTCGGCGGATGCCCGCTCTTCAGGCGTGAGGAAAGTCTTGCTGATGTTGTCGAAAGAGGATATCAGTTCATCGTTGCTGACGACCACCATTGTCTCAAGAGAGTCGGAATCGCTGTCGAGAATCAGGCCTTCCATCAGTTTCAGGTTGAACTCTTCGGAGACTGAGAGCAGTTCCCTTGCGGTGTTGATGCTGCGGATGTTGTCCGTAATCACGTCCGACACATAGTCGTTCATCTTGACGAACTCGAATATCGAAATGAGTGTCGAAAAAAACAGGATGACGGCAAGCACGATACTGCCGTAACGTACCTTGCGTTTGATGCCTATATCGCCGAAAAGTTTCATGGTGCCGGTCTTATATTTCCATATCCGTTTCAAAGACTCTGGTGGCAGGGCCTGTGAGGTATATATCCTCGAACGAGCCGTCGGGATGGGCTATGAAATCCACCGCGAGCCTGTCGCCAAGAGCTTGAACTGCAAATTTAACACGTTTGTCGTTACCTTCGGCAGATTCGGTGAAAGATTTGATGCCGTGGTAGAATGAGACGATTGAGGAGGCGGTGCAGCCCGTGCCGCAGGCCCAGGTTTCCGCTTCCACACCGCGCTCATAGGTGCGGACCTTTATGCCTTCGGGAACCGGCTGGACAAAATTGACGTTTGTGCCCTTCGCCCAGCGGCTGTCCCAGCGGAGCCTCTTGCCCTCGCGGTCAACGTCGAAAGTATCGATATCATCCACGAACTGGACGAAATGAGGGGAACCTGTATCAAGAAAATATCCGTCACTGAAAGTTTCTATCGGCTTAACTCCGCCCTCCATCAAAGGAAGATCGCGCATCTTCAAGCGCACCGTGCAACGCGAAGGGCCGTATTCGAGCACTTCTGCGCGATGATAGCCGTCGATTGCCGTGAATTCGAACTTTTTGATGCCGCAATGGGCTGCAAAGGCCACAAGGCAGCGGCCTCCGTTGCCGCACATCGTACCTTCCGGTCCGTCCGCATTGAAATAGCGCATCGTAAAATCGAATCTGCCGTCTCCCGCGCCGAGAAGCATCAGGCCGTCGGATCCGATGCCGAATCGGCGGTCGCAGAGTCTGTGTACCTGTTCGTCGGTGAGATTGACGTCACCTTTTCTGTTGTCCAGTATCACGAAGTCATTGCCGGCTCCCTGATATTTGTAGCAATGTAATTTCATTGTGTATGTCTTTTGCAATTTTGCGGGAGACGTCTCCGCCGCCCATTATTTCATTCAGTTTTCTGTAATCATCCTTCATCTCCGATATGCGCCGGTTGTCGAAGACCAATGTGCAAAGTTCGGAATAAATCTCTTCCGGTGAGGCATTTTTCTGAATAAGTTCCTTGAAAATCGGTTTGTCGAGGATAAGATTCGCAAGACTTATATATTTGATGCCGCGGACAAGAAGTCGGGCAATCAGGTACGTGATGCGGTTGAAACCGTAGCACACCACCTGCGGAGTGCCGATGAGAGCAGCCTCAAGCGATGCTGTCCCGGAGCACACTACAGCCGCAGCACTCTGTCTGAGCAGAGAATATGTCCGGCCGAAGACAACTTCTATTCGGGATGTCGGAGGCAGCCACTTTGCATAATTCTCCGGCTTCATGGAGGGCGCGCCCGCAACCACAAGCCTGAAACCGTCGAAGCGGCGGTCCTCCGAGAGAAGTCTTTCGAGTTTCACGATTCTCGGCATAAGGAATTTCAGTTCGGCGCGGCGGCTGCCGGGAAGTAGCGCTATTGTCGGCGGTGCAGAAGGCTCCTCCTGCTTCATTCGGGCGGCTGAGATGACATCTGCCAGCGGATTGCCATAGTAGCGTGCCTCGACCCCCTTCTTTCTGAAATACTCGATTTCGAACGGGAATATGATATAGAGCATATCCACATACTTCTTCAGTTGGCGGATGCGTCCCTCTCCCCTTGCCCACACCTTCGGGGCAATGTAGTAAAACACCTTGAAACCGTGTCTGTGAGCAAACCGGGCAATCTTCAGATTGAATCCGGGATAGTCCACCAGAATTACCGCATCCGGCCTCCAGGAGAGAATATCCGCCTTGCAGGCCCTCAGACTGCGCGCAATCCGGCCGATGCTGCCCAGAACCTCCACAAACCCCATTACGGCTGTCTCCCGGTAGTTGCGGACCATCGTGCCGCCGGCGGCCCTCATCAGATCGCCTCCGAAGAAACGCACTTCACATTCCTTATCCTCGGCATAAAGCCCCCGGATGAGGCCCGCTCCGTGCAGGTCTCCGGACGCCTCACCCGCTATTATGTAGTACTTCATCGGCTTCTACCAAATTAAATTGTTACAAAAATAAAAATTAAAAAAATAATTGCTAAATTTGCACGCTTAAAAAGTAAGGAAAAAGCAAATAAAAGTTTTACAAAAATAGATTATGAAAAAGATTAAAGTTGGTATTAACGGCTTCGGACGTATCGGCCGTTTGGTCTTCAGAGCTGCACAGGGCAGAGAAGACATTGTCGTTGTTGGAATCAACGACCTCATTGATGTTGAATATATGGCATATATGCTCAAATATGACACAATGCACGGTCAGTTCGACGGCACCATCGAAATCAGAAACGGCAACCTCGTAGTCAACGGCAACGAGATTCGCGTGACTGCAGAGAAGGATCCTGCAAACCTCAAATGGAATGAAGTCGGAGCAGAATATGTAGTTGAATCCACCGGTCTATTCCTCACGAAGGAGAAAGCCGAGGCACACATCAAAGCAGGTGCGAAGCGCGTGATTATGAGCGCCCCTTCAAAGGACGACACACCTATGTTCGTATATGGTGTAAACCACACAGATTATGCTGGCCAGCAGATATTTTCCAACGCATCCTGCACAACCAACTGCCTTGCTCCTATCGCAAAGGTTCTCAACGACAACTTCGGAATCGTTTCCGGTCTGATGACCACCGTCCACTCTACAACAGCAACCCAGAAAACAGTTGACGGTCCGTCTGTAAAGGACTGGAGAGGCGGCCGCGCAGCAGCAGGCAACATCATCCCTTCGACCACAGGCGCAGCAAAGGCTGTAGGCAAGGTGATTCCTTCACTCAACGGCAAACTCACCGGCATCTCGATGAGAGTCCCTACCCTCGACGTGTCTGTAGTTGACCTTACCGTCAATCTCGAAAAGCCTGCAAGCAAGGAAGCAATCTGCGCTGCAATGAAGAAAGCTTCCGAAGGCGAACTCAAAGGCATCCTCGGCTACACTGAAGACGCAGTCGTTTCAAGCGACTTCCTCGGCGACGCCCGCACTTCCATCTTCGATGCAAACGCAGGTGTATATCTCACCGACAACTTCGTAAAGGTAATCTCCTGGTACGACAACGAATGGGGTTACTCCAACAAGGTTCTCGAAATGATTGCATACACCGCAACCAAATAATCCCCGCCCGGGATTTCCGACAATTATTGCGCGGTTACGATTGACTCGTGACCGCGCAAATTTTTAATAAAATACTCACTAGTGTCCAAAGAAAATTTTTGAACGATTAATATTTAAACGCAAACTCCAGTTGAACAGGTTGGTCACATACGTCAGGCAACTTTTCGTGTCCGTTG
>JAGHST010000007.1 GCA_018065695.1 Candidatus Cacconaster caballi
GGGGCTTGCCTGCGGCCGGAGTGGAATCTTCTCCCGCCTTGCGGCAAGCGGAGAGACTTCCTTCACGGTGGAAACAGTATCTTTCCTCCCGGATTAGCAAAAAGTCATCCGTCTGTACGGATAAATGGTACATAGGTAGTTGCTAGCCATAGCCCCTCCTGTGATTTCATATAAAAATCCGGCACCAGGTCAGGTGAGATGTCCAGATGGCTATAAATTCCTGTTTGCAGTGTTCTATCGCAGTTTACAGGTTTCGAAATGGTTTCTGACGCGGAGGAAATAGTATGCGGTACCTGCCGCTTTCACGGCAGCGGCTGCCCAGAAAGCCCAATGATATCCAAGATGTTCGGCCAGAAGGCCACCGAACAGCACACCCAGACCGACTCCGGCATCCCAGGCCGTAAGGATTGAAGAATTTGCCGTACCTCTCTTGCTGTGAGGCGCGAGATTGATGAACATATTCTGGAAAGCCGGGTACATGTGCCCGTTGCCCATTCCGATGACGAAGGCCGATGCATAGTAGCCGAAACGGTTGTGCATCAAAGCAAAGAGAGCATATCCGAAAACAGATATCACAAGGCCCAGACCGGCGTTGCGGCTTACGCGGTTGCTCCGCAGGGCGTGAGCCCCGGTGAGGCGCGAGAGTATAAGGCCGACGGCCAGAAGGGAGAAGAACAGCCCGGTTCCGCCTGTAATCCCGAGTTCTTCCTTCCCATATATGGCCACATAGGTTGATACTACACCGTATGAGAATGAATAACAGGTCATAGCCGCAGCTTCTCTCCATCCTTCAACCAGAAAGAACCGGTCCATCGAAATTATCTTTTTATCCGGGATGAAGTCCCTCTGCGGAAATTTGATTGTGGCATCAAGCACCAGCCCGGCCAGGGAGAACAGCAGTGACAACCAGAAGAGCGCCTGAAAGTTGCCGGAAAACGCTTGCAGCATATATATCGCCACCACTGGGCCGATGGCGGTCGCAAGGTTGTTGCTGAGCCCGTAATAGCCTATGCCTTCAGTCCTGCGTTCGCTTGGAAGCACGTCGATGGCCACTGTACTGGCTGCTACCGTGGTGGCTCCGAACGGCGCGCCGTGAAGTGTGCGGAATATCGTGAACATAGTCAGCGAACCGGCGACGAGATATCCTCCGAACAGTGCGAAGAAGATAAAGTTGCAGACTATCAGAACTGCCCTTCTTGGGAAACTGTCCACGACATAGCCGCTGAAAGGCCTGATTACAAGAGCCATAACCGTATATCCGGCCAGACACAGACCGATTGTCTGCTTGTTGGCTCCGAATGTCTCGGACAGATAAAGAGGCAGAAGCGGAACAATGAGAGTGAAGGAGAAATGAATCAGGAAATTGCCGAGCCATACCTTCAGGTAGTTCGCGTTCCACAGTTTCGGCCTTGACGGCCCAGATATGTTGCAATCCTTTTTCATTGTCAAAGATAAAGCGCAAGTTACGGAATTTTCATTATATTTGCTTATTATAACAATTAAAGTCAACCGCTATGGGACAAATTGAACAGATGCTTGAATATAACAGGCAATTCGTCAGCAACAAGGACTATCTGCTTCACCAGACAAGCAAATACCCGGACAAGAAGATTGCAATCGTAACTTGTATGGATACGCGTCTCCTGACGCTTCTCCCGGCTTCGCTCGGAATCAAGAACGGCGATGTAAAGATGATAAAGGTGGCCGGAGGTGTCATCACCAACCCTTTTGACAGCGCCATGAGAAGCATATTGATTGCGGTTTATGAGCTCGGAGTGAATGAAGTGATGATTATCGGCCATTCCGGTTGCGGAGTGCAGGGTATGAATTCACAGGCAATGCTGGATTTGATGCGACAGCGCGGCGTATGTGAAGAGAACATCAATCTTATGCGCCACTGCGGCATCAATCTGGAAAGATGGCTGAAAGGTTTCGATGACGTCAATACCGCGATACTCGAGACTGTAGATCTGGTCCGCAACCATCCTCTGATGCCTAAGGATGTCAACGTCGCCGGCTATGTCATGAATTCCCAGACAGGTGAACTTGAATCCATCTGATGAAATCACTATATTTGCAGATTGAATTTATGTTATGGCAGTAATCGGAATAGACCTTGGCGGAACAAAAGTCGCAGCCGCTGTATTTCACGCAGACGGCAAAATGCTCCTGAAAGACACGAGGCTGTTGAACGGCGCTTCCGGCACCGCAGTGGCAGACCTCATTGTGGACACCGTTAAATCCTTGATTGACAGGAAGCCGGATGTGCACATAGACGCAGTTGGCGTCTGTGTACCCGGAATTGCATACTCACAGAAAGATACCGTCTGGTGTCCGAACATCCCCGGATGGGATGATTTTCCCCTTAAAGAGTACATTCTCAGCCGGCTTGGACTGGAGAACCTGAAGGTCTGCGTCGAGAGCGACCGCACCTGTTACATTCTGGGCGAGGCTTGGAAGGGTGCGGCGAAAGGATGCAAGGATGCCATATATCTTGCGGTCGGCACAGGCATCGGAGCAGGCATCCTGCTTGACGGCCGCATCATCCACGGTGCAAGCGACATCACCGGCGCCACCGGCTGGATGGCGCTGGAACATCCTTACCGGGAAGAATTCGTCCCCGTCGGATGTTGGGAGTACTACGCTTCAGGCAACGGCATCGGTACAAACGCCAGGAAACTGTACAATGACGAGAGCAAGAGCAGTTACGACGTTTTCGCCCTCTACGGCACGGATCCCATCGCCACGCAGATTCTCGACAAGGCGATACAGATGTGGGGTATGGGGGCCGCCAATCTCGTCAGCCTTTTCAATCCCGAGAAGATTATCTTCGGCGGCGGCGTATTCGGCCCTGCCGTCAAGTTCATTCCACGAATATATGAAGAGGCCTGCAGATGGGGCCAGCCCATTTCAATGAAACAGGTCGAGTTCTGTGCGTCGCAGATAGACGGCGAAGCGGCATTGCTCGGTGCTACAGCTCTGGCCATCAGATCGATAAATCCTAGTGACTATGAATAAACAATACAACACCGCATCAGTATTCGTGGCCGCCTGCGCAGGTATGGGATTCTTCGGAGTCACTATGCTGTCGCTCGGCCCGCTTCTCGGCCGAATAGGAGCACTGGGCGTAGATGCCAATGCGCTCCCATCGACTCTGACCGTCGGCATCATAATCGGAACCCTGCTTTTCGGCCCGATTGTGGACAAGTTCGGCTACAAGGGACTCACAATTCTCAGTTCGGTACTTGCCCTTGCCGGAATCCTCGGTCTCAACTTTTTCGCCACCAATGCTCTGCTTCAGGGGTCCATATGCAGTCTCGGCATAGGCGGTGGAGTGCTCAACGGCCTTACCAACGCGCTTGTATCCGATATTTACGATGATGACAAACGCGGTACGCGTCTCAGTATTCTGGGCGCTTTCTACTGCATCGGAGCTCTGCTCTGGACTCTTCTGAACTTTTTCATAGCAGACTATCACATTCCATTGTACGCTATGAGTGCATTGATGGCCTGCTTTATCATCTACTTTTTCTGCATCAGTTTTCCAAAGGCCAAACCGGCTTCTGAAGTCGGTCTGAAAAAATCTCTCGGCCTGCTTAAATATCCGGCTCTGCTGATGTTCGGCATCGTGCTCTTTTTCCAAAGCGGTCTCGAGGGCTCCAGCGGAGATTTCACCGTTTCCTTTCTGGAGAAGACCGGACGTATGGACACCACTGCTGCAACTCTTGCAATGACATGGTTTACAATAGGAATGCTTGCAGGACGTCTGATCCTCGGTACCATTATGAAAGTTCTTCGTGACATCGGAACGTTCTATACATACCTTGGCATAGCTCTTTGCGGAGTTGCGGTGCTTGCATTCTGTCCGAGCACTGTGGGAGCCTACACGGCAATGACTCTTCTTGGGTTCGGAGTGGGTGCTACCTTCCCGGTGGTTCTGGGCTATGTGGGTGGAACATTCCGCAATCAGTCAGGCACGGCCATATCCATTGCCGTGTTCATTGCTCTTTTGGGCCAGTTCACTCTCAAGAAGATTACAGGAGTGGCATTCAATGCCGAAGCTTATATGACACTTCCCATCGTACTCGCATCTGCGATAGTGATAATGATGTGCCTTATACCGCTTGCGATATCAGTTGGAAAGAAAACCAAATGACAAATAAAACAGTTTATTTTTATCTAAAAAATTATGAAGTACGCAAAAAAATGGAAAGAAAATGCCTTTGAGGTAATGAACAAAATCGAGGCAACACAGGAGGAACAGATCAAGGCTGTCGCAAAACTCTTTGCTGACACTATCCAGTCAGGACACCTTGTACACACATTCGGCTGCGGTCACGCAAATCTTCCTATCGAGGAGATGTATCCCCGCATCGGAGGTTTCGTAGGATTTCACCCTATCTGTGAACTTCCTCTTACCTTCTTCACCCATATCCGCGGAGAGATGGGTATCGACCAGTTCCTCTTCCTCGAACGCTGTCAGGACTATGCAGATGCAATCATGAAGAGTTGGAATTTCGACAAGGATGACGTTATGTGGATTTTCTCACATACCGGAATCAACGCCGTCAACATACAGATAGCAATGAAGGCTAAAGAAATCGGTATGAAGGTGGTCGTCTTCGGCTCTGCAAAGAATACCGGCGACAAGAAGTCGGCTCACACCAGCGGCAAGAACCTCTTCCAGGTCGCAGACTATGTGGTTGACAACTGCTGCCCTCTTCAGGACGCATCTGTTGAAATCAGACAGCTTGCAGACGAGAAGAACAACATCAAGAACTTCATCGGCCCTCTCTCTACAATAGGTTTCATTACCGATGTCTGGATGACTATGGGCGCTACTGCTGAAATTCTCGAGGATCGCGGAGTCAAACTCTACATCCACCCGAGCCACAATCAGCCTGGCGATACTACCGCTCGCGAAAGACTCGCAGAATGTGTAGAAAAGTATCGCGAAGTTACTCAGCGCTGCTAAATTTTCTGAAGCCTTTCGGCAAGAATCCTTGCCGCGGCAGCTACACGATCCCCGCACGACCTGCTTTTGTAGTATTCAGGCGTGCGGGGATTTGGCGTAGGCCCCTCTTTGGTGCCCGGCGCAAGCCCCAGCAACTCGCGGCAGACGATGCTGCCTTCCTTTTTGCGGAACTCTTCTGCAAGTTCTTGAACCAAAGCGTAATTGTCTCGTCTTGCTTCCATATTGGAAGGTTCGTGGGCAGGAGAGACGAATCCTGCAATCAAAGTCATTCCGCTTACGCAACCGCACACCTCGCGGAGCCTTCCGAATCCTCCGCCGAAGCCCGAGGCCGCTGCTGCAAGGGCTTTTTCGTCTATGCCTGCCAAGCCGCTGAATGCCAACGCAACTGATTGGCAACAATTGAATCCTGAATGGAAATATTCTTTTGCGCGGCGTTCGCGCTCATCAATGTCTATTGTCATTTCAGATAGTCTTCAAAATAGGCGGTAACTTTCTCCATCAGATGGACTCTCTCTTTGCCCCGGACATTGTGCGGGTGAACCGGGTACGGGAAGTAGTCCAGTTGCACTCCGTTGAAGATGCACTCGTTGGTGAAGTTGAGGCTGTGCTGCCACACAACTGTGCTGTCCATAGCTCCCTGGCAGATGAGAAGTTTGCCTCTGACGTCCTTGGCGCGTGGAATCAGACTTGTTTTTGCAAAACCTTCCGGATTGGTTTTTTCTGTCTCCATATAGCGTTCGCCGTACATCACTTCATACCATTTCCAGTCTATTACCGGCCCTCCGGCAACAGCTACCTTGAACACTTCAGGGTAGTTGACAAGGAGCGAAATGGTCATAAATCCACCGTAGCTCCATCCGTGAACTCCTATGCGGGAGTCATCCACCCAAGGCTGCTCCATCAGAAAGCGGATGCCTACCATCTGGTCGGCCATTTCAACCTGACCGCACTGCTTGTGAATGGCCTTTTCATATTCTGCTCCGTGATACATCGTGCCACGGTTGTCCATAGTGAACACGATGTAGCCTTTCTGAGCCATCAGAATGTCCCAGCGACTCAGTCCGGCCAGATAATTGTCGGATATCATCTGCGAGTGCGGACCTCCATAGACGTACAGCACTACGGGATATTTCTTTTCAGGATTGAAGTCTGCGGGTTTGACCAGACTGAAGTGGTTGTCATATTTCCCGTCTGCGCTTTTGAGAGTTCCTCTTTCGATGATACAGTTCTTGATCTTGCAGGAGAGATCCTCCCGCTCCACGTGAACCAGTTCTTTTACCTTGCGGCCTTTCATGTCCTTGATGGAGAGAGTCAGAGGCACTTCGTACGATTTGATTTCATCGGAATAATACTTGCCGTCCGGGCTCAGGCTGCAGGTGTGCCATCCCTTTTCCATAGTCACCCTCTCCATCTTCCCGTTGCGGAGAGATACTCTGAAAAGCTGTCTTTCAATAGGGGAGACCTCCCACGAGTAGTAGTAGATCCAGTTGCCGCTTTGGAATACATATTCGACATCGGCATCGACAGGAGTAAGACGTTTGGTTTCTCCGCTCTCGAGCGAATGGAGATATAGATTGCGATAGCCGTCGCGGCAGTTGGTCGTATAGATGAACCGTGAAGGGTCTTTTTCAAGGAAGTAAAGCGGATACTGCGGCTCTGCATACCTGCTGTCGGAGTCTGTAAGCACCGTCTTTACGAATGCTCCGGTGGAGGCGTCGTAGCAGTTCAGATGTACGTGCTTCTGCGCCCTGTCCAGAACCTGAATATAGATGTGCTCTCCGGCCGGATCCCAGGTTACGTTGGTGAGGTATCTCTCCCGGTCGAAGTCTGTTACGTCCAGCCATACGGTTTTGCCGGAGGTGAAGTCATATACGCCGAGCGAAACGATTTCGGACGGCATTCCGTTCATAGGATACTTGATGTTGAGCAGTTCTCCCGTGCGCGTCGTGATATCGAGCAGAGGGAATGTCGAAACCCTGCTTTCGTCCTTGCGGTAGAAGGCCACTTTGCTGCTGTCCGCAGACAGGAAGTATCCTCCGTCTATGCCGAACTCATTGCGGCTGACCGGAGAGCCGCATACTATGTTCGTGTCCGAGTATGAGGTGATGGCTTTCTCCACTCCATCCGCTCCTTTATAGTAGAGGTTGTTTCTTCTGGCATAAACCGTAGGAGCCCCCGGCGTGGCTTTTGCCTTGCCGGGAACGGCTATGCTGCCGTCAGATGTCCAATGAAAGCTGGTGGAGGGAAGAGCGATGCCGGTGCCGAGCACGGCCTCTTCCATTGTGAGGATGTCGCTTTGCGCTGAAACGGATCCTGTCAGGGCTGCTATAAATGCAATGCAGAGAAATAATTTTTTCATAGCGGGTCAAATTGTTTCCAAAGTTACTAAATTTGTGAAGATATAGTAATTCCAATCCAATGAAAAGAATCCTGACATTCGTTGTCCTTATGCTGCTCTGCTGCATCGCAGTGGCACAGGACTGGGCCAATCTCGGCCGTTTTTCCGACGCTGATGCCGTTCTGGCTGCACGGCCCGTAAAAAGCCGCGTGGTGTTTATGGGCAATTCCATAACTGAAAACTGGATAAAATACCACCATGAATTCTTCGACAGATATGGCTTCATCTCCCGTGGAATCAGCGGCCAGACCACGCCTCAGATGCTGATACGCTTCCGCCGCGATGTGGTGGACGCCGGCGCTTCGACTGTCGTTATCCTTGCCGGAACCAACGATATAGCAGGCAATACCGGAGACAGCACTCCGGAGATGATTCTTGACAACGTGAAGGGGATGTGTGAAATAGCGCGTGCCAACGGCATCAGGGTGGTTCTGTGCTCTCTTCTGCCGGCTCACAGATATTATTGGAAAAGCGCGCAGGACAAGCATCCGGAAATTGTCGTGCCTCAGTACAACAGCATGCTGAAGGCATATGCTGATGCTGAAAACATCACTTTCGTGGATTTCTTCTCTCCGATGGTGGATCCCGATCCTGATAATCTCAATGGCCTTCCTGAAAAATACTCGAAGGACGGCATCCACCCGACACCGGAGGGATACCGTGTGATGGAAGAGATTCTGCTGAAAGCCCTTGCGAAAGAGGTGAAGGCAGCCGGGAGGGCTTTGGAAGGCCGTACTCTGACTCTGATGAGCTACAACATCCGCAGCGGAAGCGGGATGGATCGCCGGCGACGCTACGACAGGGTGGCTGCGATAATCAGCGATTGCCATCCGGACGCGGTTGCAGTGCAGGAGGTTGACAGTCTGACGGCACGTACTGACCGTCACGACGTTCTTGGCGATATAGCCCGCCGTACAGGCTTGTATGGCACCTTTGCGCCCGCGATTGATTATGACGGGGGCAAGTACGGTGTGGGAATACTGTCCCGGGAGAAGCCGCTGCGAACGGCCGCTGTGGCTCTGCCCGGCAGGGAAGAGCGCCGCACCCTGCTGATGGCGGAGTTTTCGGGCTACGTATATTGCTGTACGCATCTTTCCCTGACAGAAGAAGACAGGCTCTCTTCAGTCGATTTGATCGGGAAGGCCGTAGCGAAGTTCGCCGAAGGCATGTCCACGGACAAGCCCGTATATATTGCGGGTGACTGGAACGACTCTCCGGATTCCGAATTTATGGAGAAAATGAAGGAGAAATTTGAAATTCTGTCAGATATGTCCATCCCGACGTTCCCTTCGGACTCTCCGCGCTCCACTATAGACTACATAGCCCGCTGGAAGGGTAACGGACTTGCAATGGGAAGCGGCAAAGTGCCCGATACTTACGTACCTTGCAGTTCGATGGCCTCCGACCATCGTCCTGTCGTCGTGATATTGTAGTTTTTGCGTTCCGACAGCGGATTCTGCTCTCTCAGGCAAGACCGGGAGATGTCACTCAGAACAGGCCGAAGAGGCGGGCGTCGATTTTATCGACTATCGATGCGAAATCTTCGGGATTGTGCTCGAAATCAAGATTGTCCGTCTCTATTGTGAGCACCTCTCCCTTGTATTGCCCGTAGATGAATCGGTCATAGCGGTCGTTGAGGCCTTTGAGATAGTCGAGGCTCATGCTCTGTTCGTAGTCTCTGCCCCTTTTCTGTATCTGTGCCACGAGGTGCGGAATGGAACTTTTGAGATAAATCAGAAGGTCAGGCACCTTTACGTTCTGCATAACGACGTTGAAGAGGTCCATATATGCATCGAAATCTCTTTGTGAAAGATTGCCCTGCTCGTAGTTGTTGGCGACAAATACATACACACCCTCGAATATGGTGCGGTCCTGTATGACGGTTTCGCTGCTGCGTGCTATTTCCATCACGTCCTTGAGCCTCTGCGTGAGGAAATATACCTCCAGATTGAAAGACCACCGGGGGATGTCTCTGTAATAGTCTTCCAGAAACGGATTGTAGGAAACCGCTTCGTATTTCGGCGTCCAGCCGTAGTGTTTCGAGAGCAGGCCTGTGAGAGTCGTTTTCCCGCTTCCTATGTTTCCAGCTACACCTATGTGCATATAATCAACTTTTTTACAAAATTAATGTTTTTATGATTAACTTTGTTTGATATCTTCATTTTAAATGGCAACTGAAAAGAAAAGAATGAAATTGAAGTGGCCGCAGGGACTCACCTGCCTTCTGATTCTCTGTATATTGTTCGGTTATCTCGGTTCCGTTATGGGTGCGGCAAATCTGATGAACACAGTGATGCATACGGCCCACGACCTGCTTCTCAACACCGTCTTCTTCCTTATGGCCGTGTGTGTGCTCACAGGAGCCATAGGCAAGATAATGATAGAGTTCGGAGTGGTGAATCTTCTGGGAGCCATTCTGCGCCCTCTGATGAAGCCTGTTTTCAATCTGCCCGGAAGAGCCGCCCTCGGCGGAATACTCACCTTCCTCTCCGACAATCCGGCCATCATCACTCTGGCACGTGACAAGCGCTTCGCCGGCCATTTCAAAAAATATCAGTTCATCTCGCTCACCAACTTCGGAACAGCCTTCGGAATGGGTCTGCTCGTGGTGGTCTTTATGCTCGCACAGGGTTTCACTTATGAGCCTTTGATGGGCTTTTTCGGGGCAATATGCGGATGCGTGCTCTCTACTCGTCTCATGCAGCGTTTCGTGCTGAAAAAATATCCTCAATACAAGGATGAACCGGCCTATCCGCCTATGGCTGAAGAGACGGACACCAAAGAAGAAGGCAATAAAAAAAGCACTTTCCTGCGTATTCTGGATGCTCTTCTCGACGGTGGCAAGAACGGTGTGGAGATAGGACTCTCCATAATTCCCGGCGTCCTCATCATCTCCACACTCGTGATGATTCTGACCTTCGGCCCCTCTGCAGACGGAACATATACCGGAGCGGCGTATGAAGGTACCGAGCTTCTGCCGATGGCTTTCAGCCATATCAACTTTCTGTTCGAGTGGCTTTTCGGATTCAATGACCCTCATCTGATGGCCTTTCCCATAACGTCTCTGGGTGCGGTGGGGGCGGCGCTCGGCATCGTGCCCAATTTCGTGGAGCAGGGTTGGATGAACGGCAATGCCATCGCAGTATGCACCGCCATCGGAATGTGCTGGAGCGGATTTCTCAGCACTCACACCGCGATGCTTGACACTCTCGGGTACAGGGAACTGACGGGCAAAGCCATTCTCGCCCACACTCTTGGAGGTATCTTGGCGGGCATCTCGGCCCATTGGGCATATGTTCTCATATCAATGATAATTTGATGGAAATTGCTATATTTGCAGATTGTAAAATACTTTGACAGACTATGGATTATAATACGCAGAGGGAGAAACTTGTTCTGCCTGAATACGGCAGAAACGTGCAGAAGATGATAGAAATGGTAAAGGCCATTCCCGACAGGGAAAAGAGGAGTGAGCAGGCTCGCGCAGTGGTGCAGGTGATGGGCATTCTCAATCCGCAGGTAAGGGAACTTCCGGACGGTAAGCACAAGCTGTGGGACCACGCTCACGTAATAGCCGGTTTCGACCTGGATGTGGACGCTCCGTTCCCGGCACCGGTAAGCGCACAGTTCGAAGAGCGCCCCGAGCCTGTTGAAAGGCCGAAAAGTCCAATCAAGGCGGCTTGCTATGGCCGTAATATCGAAAATATGATAAATGTCATATCGGACCGCGAGGACGATGACATCAAAAAAGAAATGATAAGGGTGCTCGCAATCTATATGCGTCAGCAGTATCTCATCTGGAACAAGGACAACGTTGCCGAGGAGACCATATTCGCCGATATCGAGAAACTTTCCGACGGCAGACTCAAGGTGCCTTCCGACGTGCACCTTTCAGCATTGTCCCAGAATGCCACTTTCTCCCGTCCGGGAATGAATCTGTCTGACGTCAAGGGTGCAGGCTTCCACAAAAACGGTCGTAGGAAAAGGAAGAAACAGTGATGGCCCGGGCAGGAAAAACGAAAAAGAAAAAAAGTACTCCGGCAGACTTGGAAAAAAGAGCCGAAACATTGCGGATGGTCCGAATCATTTTCGGAATAATCTTCGCAATGCTGGCTTTTTATACACTGGCTGCCCTTTTTTCATATCTCTTCACTTGGACTTCGGATCAGAGCCTGATTTTCGAGAACCGGCTTTTCTCAAATGAAGTGTCCGCCGAAAACAGCGGAGGCAAACTTGGCTTCTTCTGGGCGGATCTGCTTGTGGCGGATCTTTTCGGACTGGGAGCGTTCATACTCCCGTTCCTTTTCGGAGCCGTGTCTCTTGCGTGCTTCCGTGTGAGAAAGGTAAACCTCTTGAGAGTCAGTCTTGTGTGTCTGTTCGGCTCCATAGTGGTTTCTGTTCTGCTTGCCTATCTCTTCAGCCTTTTTGCAGGCAAGGATATTTTGACTTCGGGCGCGGGAGGCTCGTACGGACATTATGCCAATGCCTGGCTTTGCAGTGTGGTAGGCCCTGTCGGAGCCGGTTTCATACTGCTGCTTGCGATGTTTCTTCTCGCTACGATGTGCACTCCGAAGGTGGCGTATTGGTTCGACGACCTGATTTTTGACATATCGCACCGCGAAAAATCCGCTTCCGACGAAGTTGTATCACCGATAAAGGATGGCGGAATGGCAGCTGAAGAATACCACGATATTCTGGAAATGCTCCCGCAGGAGCCTGTGGGAGATGACGAGTCTGAATCAGAGTCCGATGTGCCTGAGTCTGATGTGTCTGAGTCTGATGTGTCTGAACCTGCTGCCGAGGCTGTTGTCGAAGATGTCCAGCTCACTATCGAAGATTCTGAAAACGATTTTCTCAAAAACCTTACGGACGACGAGAAGGCCCGTCTCTTTGACCCGCGTCTGGACCTTCCGAACTACCAGTTCCCATCGCTTTCGCTGCTTAACGACTATCGTGACAAGTGGTATGAAGTCTCCCGCGACGAACTGGAAATGAACAAGGAGCGAATTGTAAAAGCTCTTGACAGTTATCGCATTAAAGTCACAGGCATTACCGCCAGGATGGGCCCTACCGTGACTCTGTACAAGATTCATCTTGCCGATGGAGTCAAGATATCACAGGTGCGCAGCCTGGAAGAGGATATCGCCGTTTCTCTCGGCGCCAAGGGTGTCCGCGTTGTAACTCTGCTCGACTCTGTGGGAATAGAAGTGGCGAACGAAAGACCGAGTGTCGTAGCTCTCAAGGCAATTCTCAATTCTCCGCAGTTCAAGGAGGCTCAGATGGAACTTCCTATGGCTATGGGTATTACGGTCACCAACGAGCCGTTCTTCATAGATCTGGCCAAGATGCCGCATCTTCTCGTGGCAGGTGCGACCGGTATGGGTAAGTCGGTGGGACTCAACGCTATGATTGCTTCTTTGCTCTTTACCAAGCACCCGTCCGAACTTAAGCTGGTGCTGGTGGATCCAAAGAAAGTCGAACTCTCGCTGTATTCAAAACTTGAGAAGCACTTCCTTGCAATGCTGCCGGACGGCGATGAGGCCATCATCACCGATACCAAGAAGGTGGTGAACACCCTCAAATCACTCTGCATAGAGATGGATGCCCGCTACGACCTGCTTAAAGCAGCGGACGTCCGTCAGATCAAGGAATACAACAAGAAGTTCCTCAATCGCAGGCTCAATCCTAAGAACGGACATAAGTTCCTGCCTTACATTGTGGTGATAATCGACGAGTTTGCAGACCTTCTGATGACCGCCGGACGGGAAGTCGAAGAACCTATTGCACGTCTCGCGCAGAAAGCCCGTGCAGTCGGCATCCACCTCGTGATTGCAACCCAGAGACCTACGACCAACATCATCACCGGAACCATCAAGGCGAACTTCAACTCCCGCATAGCGTTCAAGGTCAATTCAAGCGTGGATTCCAAGACCATTATAGATTCTCCGGGAGCGCAGCGCCTCATCGGCCGCGGAGATATGCTTGTGATTTCTCCGGGCTCAGACCTTACGCGCGTCCAGTGCGCACTGATAGATACTCCTGAAATAATAGATCTGGTCCGTTCTATATGGGATCAGAGCGGTTACAGTCATCCGTTCTATCTTCCTGAATATGTGGATGAATCCGAGGAAGGAGCAGGAGTGGGCGAGATGGACCTCCACAAGAGGGACCAGTTCTTCGAGGATTGCGCCAAACTTGTTGTCCAGTATCAGCAGGGTTCCACCTCTATGATTCAGCGGAAGCTCGGCATAGGCTATGCAAGGGCCGGCCGCATTATGGACCAGCTCGAGGCCGCCGGCATTGTAGGGCCTCAGGAAGGCAGCAAGGCACGGAATGTGTATATAACCGATTTTGACGCTCTGGACAGACTTCTTGAGTCTCTGGATCACGCATCATAAATCTGTCCGAAGCAGGAGTTTGCAATGAAAAGGTTTGTAACGGTTTATATATTGGCTCTGGCCTGTGCACATATCTGTGCGGCCCAGAATTCCGGGCTTGTCGGACAGTTGGCGGGGGACGGCTCACTGACCTGCCGTTTTTCTCTTACCGGAAGTTCCCTCGCCGGATCCTTGGACGGGAATGCATGGGTTCAGGGAGATTGCTATCGCATCGAAGCGGATTCATTCCTGATTATCTGCAACGGCAAGACACGATGGATCTACAATTCCGCCAGTGATGAACTTGTAGTGGAGCACAACAACCTCTCATTCATGAACAATCCTGTTGAGAAACTGGCAGACGGCTCGTACAGAATGGTGATTGAGAGCGTAGAAGGCGCGGGTGCTTCCCTTTCCGTCACCGCTTACAACTTGAAACGGCAAAAAGAAAAGTACCCTTTCGAGTACTTTATGATGGATCCGGAAAAGATTTCGCTTGATACTATAGTTACAGACCTTCGATGACGGAAGCGAAAACTTCCGTAAGAGAGGGGAAAGTGGATTGTGCAATTTCCGGCAATTCTTCGGCCGATACCCAGCGTACACCGGTTATCTCCTCTTCCAATTGCGGCGTAGGTGTTTCGCTGCCTGCGTAATCCATATTAAACCAATGGGTGTGCTTCAGCACGGGCTGTCCGTCCAGCTTGTAGGTGTGGTGGGTGATGCAGATGGGGGAGCCCAGAACGAGACCATTCAGCCCGGTCTCTTCATTTACTTCGCGAAGTGCACATTCTTCAATCTTCTCTCCTTCCTCCTGCTTGCCCTTCGGCAGATCCCATACACCGCGGCGGAAGATTACCAGAAACTTGCCCTCACCGTTCTTCACCAGACCTCCTCCGGCATTTACCTCCTTGTATTTGCTGCAGAATTCGCTCATTGCGCCATCCGCCACAGTTATACATTGCTTGTCGATATATATGTTGGCCATTGTTTTTTGTTTATCTTTGCAAAGTTAATGCTTCCTTCCGAATTTATCAATAATATGACAGTTGCGCTCGGCCCGGAAATGGCCGGGCAGCTGTTTGACGCTTTGGCCCGTGAACCCGAAGTGTCGGTCAGGGTCAATCCGTTCAAAATGAGTCTGGAGGCTTTGCGTGAGCATTTCGGCCCCATTGCCGGCGAGCCTGTGGAGTGGGCTGCCCAGGAGGCATTCTATCTCACGGAGCGTCCTTCATTTACACTGGACCCTCTGTTCCACGCCGGAGGATATTACGTTCAGGAGGCATCTTCGATGTACGTAGGGGTATTGTTCGACAGGGCATTGGCGACGTTCGGAGCTTCCGGCGGCAAGGGCGGCCTTGCCGTGCTGGACCTTTGTGCGGCACCGGGTGGCAAGACCACACAGTTGCTCTCGCATCTTCCTTCGGATTCGCTGCTGGTGGCCAACGAAACTGTCCCGCAACGCGCCACCATTCTCGCGGAGAACGTCGCCCGCTGGGGATGTCCGAACGTTGTCGTCACAAATAACGATCCATCCTCTTTCAGAAATGAAAGATTTGATATAGTAGTGGTCGATGCCCCGTGCTCGGGAGAAGGGATGTTCCGCAAAGATTCTTCTTCAGTCCGTGAGTGGTCTCCGGACAACGTGAAGTTCTGCGTCGGCCGCCAGCGCCGCATCCTGTCTGATATATGGCCGGCACTGCCATCGGGAGGATTTATGATTTATTCCACCTGCACTTTCAATGCTGATGAAGATGAGGGTAATGTCGGGTGGGTATGTTCACAATTTGGCGCGGAGTGTATCGAAATGCGCCATTTTTACCCCGGTCGGGAGCGGGGCGAGGGCTTTTTCTGCTCTCTGATTCAAAAGCGATGAAGCACAGTGCCGCACTGCCGCAAATCCCCGGGATGACTCCGGTTGAGAAGGATGGACTCTACAAGTTGTGCCCTCAGCCGCTGGCTGACCGGATGCTGCAGATGGAGAAGCGCTTGAAGGTAATCCGTTCCGGAGTCGCCTGTGCGACGCGCAAGGGGGAGGATCTTATCCCTGAAGCAGACTGGGCGATGGCCACTTGTTGTGACCGTTCTGCGTTTGAAGTGGTGGAACTCTCACGCGAGGACGCCCTGAAGTTTCTGGCGAAAGAGCCGCTGACCTTCCCGGATTGCCCGAAAGGATATATACTCCTTACATACAAAGGATTGGGATTAGGTTTCGTAAAAAATCTCGTTTCCCGTTCAAATAACCTGCTTCCCGTATCCCGCCGAATACGTCTCAAACTGTAGTCCCGGTCCGATATTCGCATCCGGCTCCTGAGCCGACAGTATGGCGGAAGGGCTGCTCCCTACCTGACGATGCGGAGTTTGGCGAATTTCAGAAGCAGCGTGCGTTGTCCGCCCTGGACGAAATCAACGACAGCCTTGCGGTTTGCACCGTTGCCGTCGAAACTGAGAATTGTGCCGAAGCCGAAGTGATCGTGCTCCACTTTCTGCCCGATGCGCAGCTCTTCGACAGGGGATGGTTTGAAGCCCGGCGTCGGGGTGTGGGATGGGGCAGGACGAGGCGGAAGCGGCCGCGAATTTCCGACTGATGTCGTATGAGCACCATAGTTAGGTGATCCGGTCCGGAAAGTGCTCTGTCCACCGTCGGAGCGGTGCGGTGTGCGCGGAATTTCGTCGTAACTCAGCGCGCTGGAAGAAACAGGCTTATCGAGATATCTGCTGTCTATCTCCTTGAGGAAACGGCTCGGCGGGTTGCTCTCTTCGCTGGCCCATTTGCGGCGGTTCTGTGAGAACGATACCGAAACGGCTTTCTTGGCGCGTGTCAATGCCACATAGAACAGACGCCTCTCTTCTTCAAGTTCCTTGAGCGAACCGTTGCGGGTGTCGGAAGGAAACAGGTTCTCCTCCATTCCAGTTATATAAACGTAAGGAAACTCCAGCCCCTTGGAGGCGTGAACCGTCATCAGTGTAATCTTGTTGGAATTGGTGCGGTCCGAATCCTGCTCATCGTCTTTCTCAGCTTCGCTCATCAGGTAGATGTTTTCCAGATAGTCACTCAGCGTGACTACGCTTCCGACTTCGCCTTCTCCGTCATCGGAGAGAATGCGCCTCATTTCGGATTCTTCCTCACTGTAATTCTTGATACTGCTGAAGAGAGATTCCAGATTTTCGAAGCGGGAGATGCCTTCCGCGGATGAATCCGTCTTGAGAGACATAAGATATCCGCTCTCGTTTCCTATTTCAAGCGCCATCTTGTAGCAGTCGGTGACGGTCACGCTACCGGCGCACTGTTCCACAATCTTGACAAAGCCGCGCAGTTTCGTCACGGCACTTTCCTTGAGGCCGGCTGCCAGCAGGTCCGATGACGGCAGGAATACGGC
Organism: Candidatus Cacconaster caballi; assembly: GCA_018065695.1. Lineage (GTDB taxonomy): Bacteria > Bacteroidota > Bacteroidia > Bacteroidales > UBA932 > Cacconaster > Cacconaster caballi. The sequence continues at coordinate 17,131 of JAGHST010000007.1, forward strand.
ATCATACAACGAACATTGCCGGGCCGATGCTGCTGCAGAGAGTCTCTCCAGTGTAGTGTCGCCTATTCCGCGGGCAGGAACGTTGACTACCCTCCTGAACGATTCATTGTCTTTCGTATTGACTGTCAACTTGAAATATGCCAGCATATCCTTGATTTCCTGCCTGTCATAGAAGGAATGACTGCCGTAGATGCGGTAGGGGAGGTTCTTCTTGCGAAGGCTCTCTTCGAATGCCCTGGATTGGGCGTTGGTCCTGTATAATATTGCGAAATTGTCGTAGGAAGCCTTGTCTTCGTGTATCCTGTCAACTATTGAAGATGCTACGAGATACGCCTCCTCTGTTTCGGTGAATGCTTTTATTACACCTATCTTTTCTCCCACTTCGGCTTTGGAGTAGCACTCTTTCTTGAGCCTGTTTTCATTCTTTTCTATCAGGCTGTTGGCGGCATTCACGATAGTCTGGGTGGAGCGGTAGTTCTGCTCAAGCTTGAACTCGTGCGCCTCGGGGTAGTCCCTCTTGAAACGGAGGATGTTCTCGATGCGGGCTCCCCGGAAGGCGTAGATGCTCTGGGAATCGTCTCCCACCACACAGATATTCCGGTGTACGGCCGCCAGTTTCTTGAGAATGGCATATTGAGAGAGATTCGTATCCTGATATTCATCAACCATTATATATTTGAACCGTCCTGCGATAGCTTCCAGTGCATCCTTATAGTCCCTGAAGAGGATGTTGGTGTTGAGCAGCAGGTCGTCGAAGTCCATAGCGCCGGCAGAGATGCATTTTTTCTGGTAGAGCGAATATATGTCGGCGATTGCCGGTCTGCGGGACGCTCTGTCCTCCTCCACGAGCTCGGGAGTGTTGCGGTATGATGCCGCCGTTATGAGATTGTTCTTCGCCATTGAGATGCGGCTTTGGACCACATTCGGTTTGTAGTTCTTTTCATCCAGCTGCAACTCTTTGATACACTGCTTTATCAGATTCCTGGAGTCGGTCTGGTCATATATCGTGAACTGCTCGGGATAACCCAATCTGGAGGCATATTCCTTCAGAAATCTGATGAATATGGAATGGAAAGTCCCCATACATATCCACCTGGCCTTCTTTTCGCCCACGAGCAGGGCGATTCTCTCCTTCATCTCGGCAGCCGCTTTCTTGGTGAAAGTGAGGGCCAATACCTCTGAGGGCCTGCAATCACCCTCCAGAATGTGCGCAACCCTGCAAGTCAATACCCGTGTCTTTCCCGATCCTGCACCGGCAACAATCAGGGAAGGACCGTCAATGCACATAACAGCCTCTTTCTGAGCGCTGTTCAATCCTTCATAAAGGTCCGTTTTCAAATTGTCCATAACAAGTACAAATTTAGTTTGAAAAATCCGTTTAAAGGCTTTTTTTACTCGTTTTTTATAGGTAATTTTGCAGGCTATTTGTAAATCATTTATAGTTAACCAAATATAATAATGTCAGATCACATCAGATTGAAAAAGGGCCTCGACCTCCCGATAGCAGGAGCCGCCCTTTGCAAAGTGACCAAGACTGTGACACCGGACGTAGTTGCCGTCAAGCCTACCGATTTCCGCGGCGTGGTCCCACGCCTGCTGGTTCACGAAGGTGACCCGGTAAAGGCCGGCTCTCCTCTCTTCGCCGATAAGACAAACACTGACATCGTTTTCGTTTCACCGGTAAGCGGTACCGTAGAGGCTGTCGTTCGCGGTGACAAACGCAAACTTCTTGCAGTGACTGTCAAAGCCGACGGAAAGAACGAGTCTGTAAACTACGATTTTCCTAAGCTCTCCCAGTTGAACAGGGAAAGCGCTGTCAGGGTTCTGCTCTCAAGCGGTCTTTGGCCTTGCATCAAACAGCGCCCTTACGGCGTGGTAGCCAACCCGAACGTCAAACCGAAAGCCATTTTCATCTCGGCGATGAATACGGCTCCTCTGGCAGCGGACATCGATTTCACTCTTGTAAATGAATTCGACGCCGTTCAGGCAGGCGTGGAGCTTCTCGGTATGCTCACAGATGGCGGTGTACACGTATCTCTTGCAGCCGGAAGTTATGCTGGAAGCGAGTTCCACAAACTTAAAAAAGTGGTGTTCCACACTTTTGACGGCCCGCATCCTGCAGGTAACGTAGGTGTCCAGATCAATCACATCAGCCCTATCAACAAGGGCGAGACAGTATGGACGGTGGATCTGTTCCTCGTGGCTGCCATCGGCCGTCTTCTGACAAAAGGTGTCTGTGACCTGAGCCGCACCATTGCAGTTGCGGGTCCCGCAGCCAACAATCCTTCTTATGTCAAGGTTCCTTGCGGAGTCTCGATGCAGGCTCTTTCCGAATACTTCAATACGGAAAAAGGTGAGGTCCGCGTAATCAGCGGTGACGTCCTCTCCGGTGAGAATGTCGGCAGAGATGGATTTCTCGGCTTCTACAGCAATCTGGTCAGCGTCATTCCGGAGGGTAACTACTTCGAGATGTTCGGATGGTGCAAGCCGTTCCGTCTCAAGAAGTTCAGCTTCTCACGCTCATACTGGTCACGTTTCGCATGCGGAAAAAAGAAGTATGCAATGGACACCAACACCAATGGAGAAGAACGAGCTTTCGTTGTATCCGATGTCTATGGAAAGGTGTTCCCTATGGACATATACCCGGTATATCTGCTCAAGGCAATCCTCGCGGGCAACATCGAAAAGATGGAGGAACTCGGAATATACGAGGTCATCGAGGAAGACTTTGCGCTGTGTGAGTATGTGGATCCTTCCAAGATTGAAATTCAAGAGATTGTCCGTAAGGGCATTGAACTTATGATGAAAGAAATGGCATAAGGAGGAACCGATATGAACGCATTAAGAAATTATGTAAGCAAGATCAAGCCTACCTTCTCCAAGGGAGGCAGATTCGCATGGCTCCACTCCACTTTCGAGGCATTTGAAAGTTTCCTTTTCGTGCCTGACACCGTTACCGTACGCGGTGTCCACGTACGCGACAGCGTGGATCTCAAGCGCACCATCACTGTGGCAATGATTGCACTTCTGCCTTCAGTGCTCTTCGGAATGTACAACATCGGTTACCAGCACAATCTCGCCATAGGCGGTGATATGGGTTTCTGGCCTATCGTATGGTATGGTTTCCTCAAGATTCTGCCACTCTACCTTGTGACCTACATAGTGGGCCTCGGCATAGAGTTCGCATCAGCTCAGATAAAAGGCCATCAGGTAAATGAAGGATTCCTCTTCACGGGCCTGATCATACCTCTCATAGTGCCTGTAACGGTTCCTCTCTGGATGCTCGGCCTTGCCGTGGCATTCGCAGTCATTTTCGGCAAGGAGGTGTTCGGCGGCACCGGTATGAACATCTGGAACCCGGCCCTCATCGCCCGTGCATTCCTCTTTTTCTCATACCCTAACCAGATGTCCGGAGATTCCATCTGGGTATCCCTCGGCAAAGGCACTGCCCTCGACGGTTTCAGCGGCGCAACCCCTCTGTCCCAGGCGGGCGGCGGTCTGGCCAATATCCAGTACAGTATTTCCGATATGTTCTTCGGCTTCATACCGGGTTCTGTCGGTGAGACATCGAAACTCTGCATCCTCATAGGTGCATTCATCCTCATCTACTGCGGAGTTGGCAGCTGGAAGATAATGCTCTCCAGTGTCGCCGGCGGACTTCTTGTAGGATGGCTCGCCAATGTGGCAGGTGCAACCGACATTCCTGCGTACTATCATCTCATGATGGGCGGTTTCCTCTTCGGTACCGTGTTCATGGCAACAGATCCTGTGACCGCAGCACAGACAGAGTGCGGCAAATGGGTTTACGGATTCCTGATAGGCGCAATTGCAGTAGTCATCCGACTCTTCAATCCTGGTTATCCGGAAGGAATGATGCTTGCAATCCTTCTTCTCAACACATTCGCTCCTCTCATCGACCACTGCGTAGTCAGCAGAAACGTCAAGAGAAGACTCAACCGCGCAAAGACAGTCTAGTTATGAATACAAACAGCAATGCATATACAATCATCTACTCCACGATAGTCGTGGTGGTAGTTGCCGCTGCCCTTGCCTTCGTGGCTATGACTCTCAAGCCGAAGCAGGAGGCCAATATCAAGGCTGAAACCATCAGCCAGATGCTTTCAGCAGCGCAGTTCGCTTCCAAAGAAGACCTTACGGCTCTGGGAAACGAAAACATCCTCAAAATGTACTCCGAGAAAATTGTGAACGCATTTACGATTGATGCTCAGGGCAATAAAGTCAGAGACCTCGAGACTCAGGGCAGCAACATAGAACTTGCCGATAATCTCAAGGCTCAGAACTACAATATCAAAGACGGTTCTTCAGTGGAACTTCCGGTCTATGTATTCGAAAAGGACGGACGGAATGTCAATGTCGTTCCTGTATATGGAGCCGGCCTTTGGGGTCCCGTATGGGGCTACATCGCCTTCAATGCGGATTGCAGCGAGATAGTGGGCGCTTATTTCGACCACGACAGCGAAACTCCGGGCCTTGGCGCAAAAATCAAGGATGAAGCGTGGTTCCGCGAACAGTTTGCCGGCAAGCGCATAAATTTCGACAATCCTGACAATCCTTTCAATATCGTCAAGGGAGGCGTTCCTCAAGGCGAAGAAGGTGCTTCGATGGTTGATGCCATTTCAGGCGCAACAATGACCTGCAACGGTCTGGATGCCGCCATAGACATCTGGATGAAAGCATACATCCCGTTCCTTTCAGCCAAGGCTGCGGCCGCTCGCGAAACTGAATGCAACTGTGGTGGCGAAGGCTGCGAAGAACACAGTTGCGGCGACACCTGCACCGGAAATTGCACAGGCGCCGAAGAACATAGTTGCACCGGTTCCTGCACAGGAACTTGCACCGGCACCTGCGGAAGCTCCTGCGGCGTCACTAATACTAAAGCAGAGGAGGAATAGACTATGAATGAGAATTTGAAAAACACCATTCTTAACCCTATATTCAAGGGCAATCCTATCTCCGTACTGGTACTCGGCATCTGCTCTTCACTTGCCGTTACGGTACAGCTGAAAGGCGCCTGCGTGATGGCACTTTCCGTGATTGCCGTGACCGGCCTTTCGAGCTTCGTGGTTTCCCTGCTGAGAAACACTATCCCGAATCGCGTGCGCATCATCGTGCAGCTTGTGGTGGTGGCCCTTATGGTTATCCTTGTGGACCAGTTCCTCAAGGCTTATGCATATTCGATTGACAAACAGCTCTCCGTATATATCGGACTCATTATCACCAACTGCATCGTAATGGGACGCATAGAGGCCTTCGCCCTTGGCAACAAGCCGGGAGTGTCTCTCCTTGACGGTCTTGCAAACGGTGCCGGTTACGGTATGATTCTGGTGATTGTGGCCTTTTTCCGTGAACTTCTCGGAAGCGGCACTCTCTTCGGATTCAGAGTGCTTCCGGAAAGCTATATTCCGAACAACCTCGTGATTCTTCCTCCGATGGCGCTGATTCTTCTGGGCTGCATTGTCTGGATACAGCGTTCAATCCAGAAAGATCTTCAGGAAAAATAACAATAACTCGAACTGATTATGGATTACATTAGCTTATTCGTAAAGTCAATTTTTGTTGACAATATGATTTTTGCATACTTCCTCGGTATGTGCTCATATCTGGCGGTATCCAAAAATGTGAAGACGGCAAACGGTTTGGGTATTGCTGTTATCGGAGTGCTTCTCATCACACTCCCCGTCAACTATCTTCTCAACAAGTTCGTGCTTCAGCCGGGCGCTCTCGCTTGGCTGGGTGAAGGCTTCGAAAACGTGGACCTCAGCTTCCTGAGCTTCATCATTTTCATAGCTGTCATCGCCGCAATCGTCCAGATTGTGGAGATGGTTGTCGAGAAGTTCCTTCCTGCGCTCTACTCATCTCTCGGAATCTTCCTTCCCCTCATTGCGGTGAACTGCGCCATCCTCGGCGGTTCCCTCTTTATGCAGCAGAAGGATTTTGCTTCCTGCGGTGAGGCTGCCGTATATGCACTCGGTTCCGGCATCGGCTGGTACCTCGCTATCGTGGCTCTCGCGGCAATACGCGAAAAGATGTCTTACTCCCACGTTCCTGCCGGCTTGAAAGGCCTCGGCATTACCTTTATCGTGGTGGGTATGATGGGTATCGCATTTATGGCATTTATGGGTATCAAACTTTAGAAAGGAGGCTGTAATATGAATATGACAATCATTTCTGCAGTTGCAGTCATCGTGGCAGTCACCATTATTCTCGTGGCGCTGCTCCTTTTCATAAAGACCAAGCTCACACCTTCCGGGAATGTCACCATCGACATCAACGGCGGCAAGAAAGTGGTTGAAGCTCCAATGGGCGGTTCGCTCCTCTCCACACTCGCCGAGCAGAAGATTTTCCTTCCGTCGGCTTGCGGTGGAAAAGGCAACTGCGGTCAGTGCAAGTGCCAGGTTCTCGAGGGCGGTGGCACAATCCTCCCTACCGAGGTGGGATTTTTCAGCCGCAAGCAGATTCTTGACAACTGGCGTCTCGGCTGTCAGGTCAAGGTGAAGGACAACCTGAAGATTCAGGTTCCTGATTCTGTCCTGAGCGTGAAGAAGCTTGAGTGCGAGGTTATCAGCAACCACAATGTGGCTACCTTCATCAAGGAGTTCACCGTGAAGTTGCCTGAAGGCGAACATATAGAATTCAAGAGCGGTGAGTATATCCAGATAGACATTCCTGCCTGCGACATCAACTTCGCCGATATGGACATCGACCCTATCTACAGGGCGGACTGGGAGCGTTACAACTTCTTCGATTTGAAGATGCACAACCCTGTGGCCACAATCCGTGCCTATTCGATGGCCTCTTATCCCGCAGAGGACAACATCGTCAAACTGAATGTCCGAATCGCCACACCTCCGTTTGACCGCAGCCAGCCTAAGGGTGTGTTCAAGTGTCTGCCTGTCAATCCGGGTGTTGCTTCATCGTATGTCTTCAGCCGCAAACCGGGTGATAAAGTCACCATCAGCGGCCCTTACGGAGACTTCCTTCTTCCGAAGGACGATCCGAAGGATGTCGAGTACGTATTTGTCGGTGGCGGAGCCGGTATGGCACCTCTCCGCAGCCACATAATGCATCTGTTCAAGACTCTCAAGACAGACCGCAAGGTGAAGTTCTTCTATGGCGCACGTGCGCTTGTGGAGGCTTTCTATCTCGAGGACTTTGCACAGATCGAGCGTGAGTTCCCTAATTTCGAGTTCCATCTGGCTCTCGACCGTCCGGACCCTGCAGCTGATGCAGCCGGTGTAAAATACACCGCAGGCTTCGTTCACAACGTGATGAACGATTTGTATCTCAAGAATCACGAGGCTCCGGAAGATATCAAGTACTTTATGTGCGGACCTCCTATGATGGTTTCATCCGTGGTAAATCTGCTTGACAGTCTGGGAGTTCAGCCTGAGAATATACTCTACGACAATTTCGGTGCATAGCACCATTGCCGCAATCTATCCTGATGGGGCGTCCGATTTGGCGGGCGCCCCATTTTGATAGCCCGTGACTGAGCAAGAGTACAACTTTTTTAAATTATTTTGATAATATTGAATTTATGCATACATTTGCACTCCCTTATCGGGAGGATTCGATTCGCTAGCTCAGTAGGTAGAGCACAGCACTTTTAATGCTGGGGTCTTGGGTTCGAGCCCCAAGCGGATCACGAAAAATCATCAATGGGAGTGCTTTTACGCACTCCTTTTTGTTTTCCACCACAGATTCTTTTGATGAACGGTAGGGTTGGTACAAGTTCATACAAATTCAGTCGAGTTTCCTGAGCATTTCTTTCTTGAGGTCGAGAGATACCTTGCGGTAACGGGAGAAAGCCCTGCTCGTGTAAATAGTCAATTATTTTGTATATTTGGGGTATGGAACGAAAGTCATTATATCTTCTTCTTGCCTCAGCGCTTCTTTTGCCGTTGCAGGCATCTTCGCAGAATGCTGCGGACAGGTTTTGCGATGATTTCAGAAACTGGGTGCGAACTATCGGGTCGGACGAATTCGGCGGCCGGAAGCCTATGACGCCTTATGAAACGAAAACAATCGAATATCTGGCGTCGGAATTCCGTTCTCTCGGTCTGGAGCCGGCCTTCGATGGAAGTTATTTCCAGAGCGTAAAGGAGATCTCTTCGATTGTCACGGTTCCCGGCAATGAAATACCGGTCAAACATCCCGGTGGAGTTGACAGGCTTACACTTCCCGATGACATTATGATATGGACCTCGCAGGCGTCTGACAAAGTCACATTCGACAATGCCGAATATGTATTCTGTGGATTCGGCATAGACGCTCCTCAATACGGATGGAATGATTTCGAAGGCGTGGACGTAAAGGGCAAAATCGTCATAGCCATGGTAAATGATCCGGGCTTCTACGACAAGTCGCTGTTTCGCGGCAGGAATATGACCTACTACGGCAGATGGACCTACAAACTTGAACAGGCCCGCAAACTGGGAGCCGCAGGATGCCTGATACTGCACAACGAAGCGGCCGCCGGCTATGGATGGCACGTTTGCGTGAACGGCCATAACGAAAGCAATCTCGCGCTCTTCAATGAAGAGACCGGCAACAGGAATGAACTTGGAATGAAGGGATGGCTCAATGAGAATGGTTGCAGACGCCTTTTCAGAATGGCCGGACTGGACTACGACAGGACTCTGCAGGAGGCAAAGAAGCCTGGATTCAAGGCCATTCCTCTGAAGGTCACCAGCAATTTCACCATGAAGGTTGAATATCAAATCGGTGAGACCTGCAACGTCGGGGCAATCCTCCCCGGCACAGACCTCAAGGATGAGTGTATAGTTTATAGTGCCCATTGGGACCATTTCGGGGTAGGCCTGCCGGACGGGACGGGGGATAATATCTACAACGGTGCTTCCGACAACGGCTCCGGACTTGCCGCAATCCTGATGATTGCCAAGAAAATGCAAAGTCTCCCCGCACCGCGCCGTTCAGTTCTGTTTCTGGCAGCGACTTCCGAAGAGAGCGGCCTGTTCGGCTCGGAATACTATTGCCTGCACCCGTCGTTTCCAATGGAGAAGACGGTTACCTGCATAAACTTTGACTGTATCGCACCCGCTGCGCTGACGCACGATATTATCATCCTCGGAGGGGGTGAAAGCGGACTTGACCGTTATATCACATCTGCTGCAGCTGCGCAGGGACGGTACGTGGTCTTTGATGACGACAATTCGGACGGTTGGTTCTTCCGTTCAGATCATTGGAATTTCGTCAGGAGAGGAGTACCGGCCGTGGTGATAAAGGCCGGCAAGGATCTTGTAAATCCCGACAGGCCCAACAAATACCCGCAGAATTCGTGGTATCACAAACCCAACGACGAATATCTGGACGACTGGGACATCGAAGGTGCCATCGCAAATGTCAACCTTATGTATGCCGTCGGCCTTCACCTGACCAATTCCCCGTCTTCCGAACGTCCTTAGATGGCGGAACTTCTCCCGCTTTGCGCGAAGTCATAGGAAGCTCAAATTTTTCTTTCCGATTGCGTTTTTGTGGTTGAACTCAAGTAGAGTGTTATGAAAAGATATTATGTAGATGCATTTACAGGCAAAGGATGCCTTGGAAACAGAGCCTGCGTCGTGGATTGCGGCTCTGTGACAGACGCTTGGCCGACAGATGAGGAAATGATGAAGCAGGCCAGAGAAAACGCTCTGCCCGAAACGGCGTTTTTCCTCAGCGACGGAGACTCCTACCGCCTGCGGTGGTTCACTCCTGATATCGAGATGGATCTGTGCGGCCACGCGACTCTCGCAACCGCTTTCGTCATATCATCGTTGGCTGATTTCAGCGGAAGGGAGGTGGTGTTTGACACCTGCAGCGGCAAGGTCAGCGTGAACGTAGCCTCTGACGGGATGCTCACTCTCGTCTTCCCGTCAAGGCCCCCGGAGTCTGCCCATCTACCGCAGAATATTATGGATTCTCTAAAATTCAAGCCGTTGGAAGTAAGCAAGGCGCGAGACTTCGTGCTGCTCTACGACAGTCCGGAGAAAGTGGCCGGTATGAGCGTGGACAGAGCTCTTTTCGACAAATACAACATAGATCCCGGCGGAGTCATCTTTACAGCACAGGCCGTAGAAGGCGCCGATTGCGACTTCGTCTCCCGGTTCTTCACCCCTCAGGCGACTATTCTGGAAGATCCTGTGACGGGCTCGGCGCACTGCTCTCTGATTCCGTATTGGAGCAGAAGGCTCGGAAAGAGCAGACTGGTAGCGCGTCAGATATCCTCTCAGGGCGGCATTCTTTACTGCGAAGATTGCCGGGAGCAGGTCAGAATTTCAGGTTATGCAAAATTTGTAGAATGAAAAATATGAAAAGAATCCTTATCATTCAGCTGGCGCTTCTGGTTTTTGCAGGCAGCGTTGCAGCACAGAATCTTCCGAGCAAGTGGAAGATGATGAAAGCTACCCGCAACTCGTTTGAAATGCTTTGGGAGGCTGACAGCAGTCATATTGCCGCAACTGAGTGCGGAGAAGGCTACGTAGATGCTCCGAAATGTGAGAATATGAAGGATGGAGACCTCTGGACATTCCATTTTCCTGTCAGAGGGCTGGAAGCCGGCACTTATTTCGAATTTGACATAATGCTCGGCAGCAAGCCCGCATCTCCGAAATACTATGAAGTGGAGTATCTTGACGGCAATGTCTGGAAAAATGCCGGCGAGGTGAAATGCACCGGTGGTTCGAGCGAGTCTTCGGACATCATGCGCACGTTCCGTCTGGAGAACGCTATCGGAGACGGCGAGGTGCTTGTGCGCCTGAGGGTAAAGGGTGATGAAATCTGCAGAAAGGAAGCTCTCGGCGATGCGGATGCAGACAGCCACGTGAAACTAATGCCTTACGGGTATATAGGAGCATATGCACGTGTGGCAGGTACCACCCGGCCGCGGGACACTACAAAAGTAGGATACCTCGGCAATTCCTTCACTTTTGTCAACAGCGGAGATTTCATCCTGAAGGAACTTGCATGGGCGGAAGGCCACTATCTGGATATGCACGTCAATTCGTATCCCGGAGCCTCGTTCCGCAGCCATTTCTCACTCGAAGGAAGCCTTGACGTCATATCAGAAGGCGGATACGACTGGTTCATCCTTCAGGACCAGAGCCAGCAGGCGGGAAAGTACGGCAGAGACTCCCTCAAAGCAATAATGGACTATACCAAATCCATCGCCAGTCTCATCCGATACTTCTCACCTGAGGTCAGAATCCTGTATGAACACACGTGGGCATACAGCGAAGGCAACTACGGCGGATTCGGAAGTTTCAACGACTTTGACAGGTGTTCCACTGCAGGAGCAGATAGGCTTTCTTCTGCCATCAAAGCGGAAAAATCGCCCATAGCTGCGGCATTTGCAATAGTCCGCAGCGAACGAGCGGACATTGAGATATACAGCACCGATTTTCAGCATCCCGCTGCATATGGCGCATATCTGAAAGCCTGCTGCAACTATCTCAGCATATTCGGCGAACCTTTCACCGGCAGCGATGCAAACTTCGCTCTCAATCCGGAGATATGCGCTTATCTGCGCTCGGTGGCGGAGCGGTGCTGCCTCACTGTGAATTAACGGTATAATCACAGACCGCCTTCAGACCTGCAGTGGAGAAGTAGGTAAGTACCGTACCTTGGACGTGTACCCTGCAGCCGGCAAGTGAAGGATTGGATGTGAGACTGAGAGCGTTCTGAAGGGCCTGAGTCTTCAACTCCACCGGAAGGCAGACGGCCAGGGTGCTGTCGGAGGGGTTGTCTGCCAGCAGAATGTTCGAAGAGATGCTGTAGTCGGCACTGCCGGCCCTTACCACCTTGCTGTTTTTCACCCCTCCTATGATGTATCCCATAACGCAAGCCTTCAGACTGTCGGCTGTCGGCAGCCTTTTTGCCTGGGCAACGCTCAGCAGGGGCAATGAATCCACCGCTATGCTGGTTTTCTCCTCGATGACCGCCTGCCCTACATTGACCAGAAAAGCCACTGTCGAGCCTTTCTTTTCAGCATCCAGCTCAAGTGCAGTAACCACCCCGTTTCTGAGAGGGACGGCGGCGATTATCTCACCTCCGCAGGAAATGAATGCGTCTCCCTGATGGAAATAGGCTGTCTTGTCGCAGCCGTAGGTATATTCAATGGAGGTTCCTTCCTGATGAACAATCAACGGTCCAACGGGATACACAGCCTTGAAGTTGTTTGTAACGGATATTTTCAGGCCTGCGTTCAGAAGCGTGCAGTTGAGCGTCACCGTCGATGTCTGCCCGGCTTCCAGCGTGAATCTCAGGGAGTCTCCGAATTGAGGGGCATCAAACCGGGGTGTGTCGAATTCCCCGCTGATAAGTTTGGCCGAATAATCTCCGGCGGGAACAATCATTTCCTGCGGCCTGTCCGCGAAGCGTCCGTCATAGTAAGTCTTGTCGTCTGAGGATACTTTCAGCGTAAAATCGTCAATCTTCACTTCCGCACCTTTTGTACCCACCACTTTGAAAATAATTTTTGCGTTTTCCTCTTCGGGAATCCAGTTGCATCCGGCCGTGCAGGCCGTCAGGGCGATGGATGACATCACCATCACAAATCCATTCGTTTTCATATCGCATCCTTTTTTTAGAACTGTTGGTTCCGTAAAATTAAGGGATTGGAGGCTCAAGGGAAAGCGGTGGGATGAAAAATTGAGCCCCGAGGGTGCAAGTTTTTTGATTTTCAAAAAAACATAGAAAAAAATGGATTAACTTTGAAGGATTGTTGTTTTTACGGAAAAAGATGAGAATAGCCTTTATGTCCACCTTTTACCCCTATCGGGGAGGAATCGCCCAGTTCAATGCCAATCTCTTTGACGAACTGTCCCGCGAGCATACAGTAAAGGCGTTCAACTTCACCTGTCAGTATCCTTCGGTGCTTTTCCCGGGAAAAACACAGTACGTCACTCCGGAGGATAATGCAAAACCGACTGAGAACGAAAGGATTCTGAATTCGGCCAACCCGCTCTCATACCTTCGTGCGGCTGGCAGGATTGCGGCTTGGAAGCCCGATTTGGTCGTAATGCGCTATTGGATGACATACTTCGCTCCGTCGCTCGGTACAGTGGCCCATATCCTCCGCCGCCGCGGCGTCAAGGTCGTTGCCGTTCTTGACAATGTGGTGCCGCACGAACCGAAATTCTATGACAGACCTTTTTCAAAGTGGTTCCTCCGTCAGTGTGACGGATGTGTGGCATTAAGCAGATCTGTGATGGAAGATATGCTGTCTCTCGCTCCCGAGGTACCTCATACCCTTCTCTTCCACCCATTGTACAATCATTTCGGCGAAGCTATGCCGAAAGAGGAGGCGCAGAAGGCTCTGGGCTTGCGCACGGACCTCCGTACCCTGCTTTTCTTCGGCTTGATAAGGGATTATAAAGGTCTGGATATCCTTCTGGAAGCTTTTCCGTCTCTGGGCGGGGAGTATCAGCTTGTGGTTGCCGGCGAAGCATACGGCAGTTTTGAAAAATATCAGAAGATAATAGATGAGAGCGGTTGCGCCGGCCGCATAAAGGTGTTCAACCGCTACATTGACGATTCACTTGTACCGGAGTTCTTCTCTGCCGCTGACCTTTGTGTGCTGCCTTACAGAACCGCCACTCAAAGCGGCATCACTGCAGTAGCCTTGCATTTCGGTCTGCCTGTGGTGGCCACCCGCACCGGAGGCCTTGAAGAAACCATTGAAAAGCCGGGCATCGGACTGATGGCTGATGAAATTTCTTCCGAAGGAATCGGAAAGGCGGTATCGGCGTTTTTTGCTGCCGGCCCTCAGCGCTACCGCGATGCGATAATGAGATACAAGAAGACAATCGGATGGGATGTTTTTTCAAAGAGATTTATGGATTTTTGTAATACGCTGTAAATGACCGTAATCAACAGAGGCAAGATAGCGCGAAACACGTTGATGCTCTATTTCCGTATGGGCGTCCTTCTGTTTATCAGCCTTTTTACATCCAGGGTCGTACTTGATGCCCTCGGAGAATTCGATTTCGGTATATACAATGCCGTAGGAGGCATAGTTGCGATGTTCTCCTTCTTGAGCGGCTCGATGTCCGGAGCCTGCCAGAGATTCTATCTCGTGGAGATGGGGCGGAACGATTTCGGGAACCTGAAAAGGATATTCAGCATATCCCTGCTGGTGTTCGCAGTGTTTGCCGTTCTGGTGCTGCTTGTTACCGAGCCCGTCGGTCTATGGCTGCTTGAAAACAAGATGAAGGTCGGATTGCGCTCGGATGCGGCCGCCTGGGTGCTCCACTGCAGCATCCTTTCCTTTATGGCTGTTGTAATCCGTCTCCCGTATCAGGGTATGGTCGTGGCAAAGGAAAAGATGAAGGTCTTCGCCTATATCAGCATAGTTGAGGCTATCTGCGCACTTGGAGTGGCATTGCTTCTGAAAACCTCAGGGAGTGACCGCCTCGTTCTGTATGCCGTGCTGATGTTTGCCTCCCAGTTGGTCGTCACACTGCTGTATGTCTTCTACTGCCTGCGTTATTATCCGGAATGCCGATATTCCTATTTTTGGGATACGGCAAAATTCAAGGAGATATTCAGTTTTGCCGGATGGAACCTGATAGGTTCTTCAGCGTGGACGTTCAGGATTTTCGGAGTGAATATACTGCTCAATATGTTTTTCGGACCTGTGGTCAACGCTGCCCGAGGACTTGCATTCAAGGTTTACAGCACCGTGTCGCAGCTTCAGGAAAATTTTATGACAGCATCGAAGCCTCAGCTGATAAAGGCTTATTCTGCAGGAGAATTGGACGGGATGAGGCGTCTGGTATGCCAGACTTCCAAATTTTCATCATACCTGATGCTTTTTGTTTCAGTGCCGGTGGCTCTGGAGATGCCTTTCCTTCTTGGAGTCTGGTTGAAGGATGTCCCTCAACTGACAGCTCTCTTTGCCGTGATAATGCTCTTTAACTGCCTTGTGGATTACATAGACCAGCCTGTCTGGACTGTGATTCAGGCTGTCGGAAAGATGCGCAACTACCAGCTTGTGGTGGGTGGAATGCAACTGCTGGTGCTGCCTCTGGCTTATATCATGCTGAAATTCTCTGATGCGGAACCTCAGTCGGTATTGTACCTCACTCTGGTCGTATCAGCTGCGGCGGTGATAGCCAGACTCTTTTTTGCAAGGAGCCTTGCCGGCCTTCGTCCTATATATTTCATAAAGGGGGCGCTTCTGCCCGTAGCCGCAGTCGGAGCCGTGGCGCTGGCCGCCGGCTTCGCCGTCCGCAGCGCCCTGCCGGAGGGTTGGCTCCGTCTTCTTGCTGTTGTGGCCGCGACACTCGCTGCCCAGTGCATCTCAATATATCTCTTCGGTCTGACAGGGGCTGAAAAGAGTGCAATAGAATCGGGAATAAAGAAAAAATTCAGGAAATAGATATGCAAGCTGTAATTCTGGCTGCAGGTATGGGCAACCGCCTGGGCGAATTGACAAGGAACAACACAAAATGTATGATAGAGGTCGGGGGTAAAAAGCTCATCGACAGGATGCTGCTGCAACTTTCCGCTCTGAGGCTCAGCCGTGTCGTGATTGTGACCGGCTACAAGGAAGATAATCTCAGGTCCCACATAGGCAACCGCTACGACGGAAAGCTCAGAATAGAATATGTGAGCAATCCGGTATATGAAAGAACCAACAATATCTACTCCCTGGCACTTGCCGCGGAATATCTTGCTCAGGACGATACACTTCTTCTGGAGAGTGATCTCATATTCGAGGACAAGGCTCTGCGTCTTATTATGGACAATCCTTGCCCCAATCTGGCCCTCGTGGCAAAATACGAAACGTGGAATGACGGCACGATGGTGCGCATAGATCAGGACAACAACATCGTGAGCTTTGTTCCTAAGGCCGCGTTCCGCTACAGCGACGTGCCGTTCTACTACAAGACCTGCAATATCTATAAGTTTAGCCGTGAATTCTCTGTAAAACAGTACATTCCTTTCCTCAAGGCATATATGGACGTAATGGGGGAGAATGAATATTATGAGCAGGTTCTGCGTGTCATCACGGCACTTGACAAGACTTCGATGAAGGCTCTGCCGGTCAGCGGGCTCAGGTGGTATGAGATAGACGATATCCAGGACCGCGATATAGCGGAGACACTGTTTGCCGAAGGTGATGAAATGCTTTTGGGATATGCATCCCGCTATGGTGGATACTGGCGTTTCCCTCATATGACCGATTTCTGCTATCTTGTCAATCCTTTCTTTCCGACCGCCGGAGTCAGAGATGAAATCAAGGCGAATTTCGATGCCCTTCTGGAAAGTTATCCGTCGGGAATGAGGGTGAATTCCCTTTTGGGAGGCAAATATTTCGGCATAAGGCCTGAGTATGTGTGTGTCGGCAACGGCGCATCGGAAATCATCAGAAATCTTGTTGAGAATCACGTAGATGGCCGTCTTGGAATCATTTTTCCGACCTTTGAGGAGTATCCCAACCGCGCAGAGGCGGATAGGATAGTCAGATTCGAACCTCAAGGTGCTGACTTCTCGTATACTGCGGAGGATATAATGAAATTCTTTACGGGAAGGAATCTTTCCGCGCTGTTTCTCATCAACCCTGACAACCCGTCCGGCAACTACATTCCGCGCAAGGATGTCATCACTCTTGCAGAGTGGGCTGCGGGTGAACATATCAGAATGGTGTTGGACGAAAGTTTCGTGGATTTCACGGATGGCTCCGTTTCCAATTCGCTTCTTGAGAATGGCGTTCTGGAAAAATATCCGAATCTGGTAGTGATAAAGTCCATCAGCAAATCGTATGGCGTGCCGGGATTGAGACTGGGAGTCGCCGCCTCCTCGAATTCCGCCCTTGTCGCCGCGCTGCGTGGCGAGGCTTCCATCTGGAACGTCAATTCCTTTGCCGAGTTCTACCTCCAGATATTCAACAAGTACAAAGCCGACTACATTCAATCGTGCTATCGGTTTGCCCGGGAGAGAAGAACCTTTGCAGACGAACTTTCAAGAGTTCCGTTCCTTCGGGTGATACCTTCCCAGGCCAACTATTTTCTCTGTGAGGTAACCTCACGTTTCACTTCACGGGAACTGACGGCCAGACTTTTGGAAGATTATAACATCCTTGTCAAGGACTGCGGGACGAAGTCTGCATTCAACGGTAGAAATTATATTAGAATCGCAATACGGGGCAGGGAAGACAATGCCCGACTTGCATCGATTCTTTTGAAAATGTAACAGTATGATTGATACTGAATTGCAAAAGGAGCTAAGAGCAATGTACAATCCGGACGGGTCATTGCTTCGTGCAGAGCAGATGCGTCTGCTCGATATTCTCGTAGCGGTTGACGCCATTTGCCGCACAGAGAATATCGGATATTGGCTTGATGCCGGAACGCTTCTCGGGGCAGTCCGTCACGGCGGATTCATTCCCTGGGATGACGATATCGACATCTGCATTCTCAAAAAAGATTACAAACGATTCAAGGCAGCGATGCTCCGCAGCCTTCCGCCCAATATGGCATATCAGGACTGGACTACCGACCCGTACCACTTTGAGATGGCTGTCCGCATCAGGGACCTCAATTCCCTCTTCGATCAGGAAGAATCCCGCTTCCAAAAGTGGAGAGGTCTCTTTTTGGATGTAGTCCTTCTCGAAAATATGCCTTCGATGAGGTTCCACGATTTCCTCTATCCGCTCTACGGCAGAGTCACCCGCACATTGCACAATCAAGGCTATGCACAGGGCAAGAGTGGTGTCAGGATAGCGGCGGAGAAAGTTGCCGCCATTGTCCTTCTGCCTTTTGCGGAGGCTCTTCGAGGTCTGGGCGCCATTGTGGCAGCACTGAAAGGGAATGGACTAGTGGGTCGTTACTATTCCGGCTTTCGCAACCCTCGTCATCTGGCCAATGTTTTTCCTCTTGGCGAAATCGATTTTGAAGGATGTTCCTTCAAGGCCCCCGGCAATGCGGACCTATATCTCCGGGAAATGTTCGGAGATTATATGAAACTTCCTTCAGAAGAACAGAGGGGAGGACATCAAGTTCATATAGAGTTGTACAGATGAAAGGTAAAATTCTCATAATCGGCCCGAATTATTTCAATTTTTTGACAGCTGCCGCGCATTCCTGCGAGGAACTGGGGTATGAAATACAAGTGCTTCCTTACGACAATCCAATCCACCCTTACACCACTCTGATGAAGTGGCGCTACAGATTTGGCAACAAGGAGAAACTTCGCTCTGAAAGCCGCGCTTTCTTCGCGCAGACAGTTCTGTCCACATTCAAGAATTTCTCTCCAGATATCGTTTTCATAATGAACGGGGAAATACTGGATGCGGCCATTCTTGACTTCTTACGAAAAACGGCGAAAGTGGCCGTCTGGTTTTTTGACAACCGGGAGAAACTTCCGTGCGCGGAAAATCACGTGGACCACTGTGACGCATTATTCTGCTTTGATCGTGGCGATGTGGAATGGTACCGCTCGAAAGGGAAGGCGGCATATTTTCTTCCTCAGGCCTGCGACTGTGAAATATACTTTCCTCTCAAGGAGGAACGCGACATAGATATTCTCTTTATCGGTGACCTTTTCTATTCGCAAAGGAGGAAAGATATCATGAATGCCGTCATCGGGCACTATCCGAAAAGGGACATAGTGGTTTACGGAAGCTATCAACCCTGGTACAAGGGGCTTTGGAAGTGGATATGCCGCCCGCACAAAGGTATTTACCGCAATATGAACGTCACCGGAGCGGAAGCCAATTTCCTTTACAACAAGGCGAACATCGTGCTCAATATCCATCGGGAGAGCCAGATGGACGGGGCCAATCCCCGGTTCTTTGAAATCTGCGGAAGCGGGGCATATCAGATATGTGACCGCAATTCATATACCGCATCCGTCTTTCCCGAAGGCACTGTCGGCCTTTACTCGGATATGGATGAACTATTTGCCCTGATTGATTTCGCCCTGCACAACAATATGGAGGAGCAGGCCCGTAAGGCCCGCGAAGAACTTCTCTCCAAGCATACCTTCACCCGGCGTATGGAAGAGGCCTTAAAGGTTGTTTTGAATGAAGTCCCTGACTGCCAGTAGATATCCTTTTTTCCAGCTGATAAGTCGCAAAGAGAGAGCATAACGGCCGTAGATTCCTTTTTCCTTTGCGTATGAACGAAGGTGGCGGAAAGATGCAAGACGGCTGCGGAAGCGGTTTCTGTCCCGGGTTCTGCTCACTGAAGTGCGATAGACGAGATAGTGATACAGGGGCCTGTCCACTGCTGCGATGCGCTCGGCCGAGAGAAGGCAGCATCCGAGGAAACAACTGTCCTCTGCGCTGTGGGTACTGGGAAAACAGATTCCATTTTCGAGAAGGAAGGCTCTTTTGTAGATGTATGTGGTGAAGAAGGATTTGTATCTCAAGAGGTATCTGCGCTTCTCCTTTCCTTCGAAAACGCTGCTCCGCACCATAGGGTTGCGCCCTTCGATGCTTCTGCCGCCAGGATAGTCGAAATTGAGGTGGCAGTATGCCATATCTGCGCCCACCTGCTTTGCCGCACTGTAGAGGGCACTGCAGAACTCCCTGTCCACAAAGTCGTCGCTATCCACAAACGCTACATATTCGCCACTTGCCGCCCGTATGCCGATGTTTCTGGCCTCGCCGGGACCCGCATTGCTTTCTGTCTGAGTGAAAACGAAACTCTTCGGCCCGCTGTATGCACCCACAAAAGTATGTGCCAGTTCCATACTGTCATCGTCTCCGTGGTCGTCCACAATGACAATTTCGATGTCGTCCATGGTCTGGTCGCAGAGCGATTCCATGCAGGATGTTAGATAATCTCTTGATTTGTAAACAGGTACTATGACAGAAATGCCGGCCATTGGTTGAAAGGGGTTTTATCGGTTCTGGGATGAAAGTGCGAGTTTCCGCTTTATTTTATAGGGCCAGCGCGAAATACGCTGGGGGACCTTTATTGCCCAGCGCACGGTTTTGTCTGCGGCAAAACGGATGCGGCTGCAGGCGTTCCATACTGGAACTTCCAATTTGCGGATATCGTATGCTTCACGTATAAGTGCATCTATGCGCTTCTTCTGTGTTCCGTGAGTGGGCTCGATGCGCCGTACGACGAACGAGGGCATCGAATAGAATCTGGAAAACCAGGAGTGGAGGCAGATGGTGTGGCCTTCATCGTCTAAGGCGATTGTCGATATGCCGTCGCCGTGTCGGGAGGCAGGTAGATACAGAGTCTTGAAATTTTCTGCAATCCAGCGGAAAAATGGGTAGTAGGGCTCACGGTCAGAGTATTTGCACACCATCAGCGAGCGGTCGAAGCGTGTTCTGATGAGACTCAGGTTGATAACGTTGAAAAACGGGTTGGTCACTATGGGGTCTCTGCCTGTTACGGCAGGATCTCCGTCGCTGTATCCGGCGTTGGCATAGCCCTCTTCCCAAACTTTGCGTGCAAGTGCCACCACGGCTTCGGGGTCTGTAATGAAGGCATCCTCATCCACGTTAATGGCTATGTCACATTCCCTGTCGCGCAACATGCTGTAGAAATATCCGTCTGCGCTCTTGTCGGTCAGCCGGACGCAGGGAAATCCCATCTGCTCGAAAAGGCCCTTGCTGCAGAGATACAACTTCAAGTCGAATGATCTGGTATATATTTTAATTCTCGGCTCCATCCTCTTTCTTTCTTCTGAATCTGCCGGCCAGAGCCTTGGCAATGGCTGCTGCCGTCAGGCCGTACATCAATATGATGCAAGCGGTTGCGATTGCATCGCCCTTTTTGACGCTGTCAGGATCGAACTCGAATGTTATCTCGTGCTCTCCTTCCGGTACGTTGAGGCCCCTGAGCGTGTAGTTGGCGCGGAAATGCCCGGCAGGAATACCGTCTATCGAGGCCTTCCAGCCGTATGGGTAGTAAATTTCCGAAAAAATGATTGTGCCCGGTATGGAGGAGGTGCAACGGTAGTCTATCTTGCGCGGCAGATATTTCACCAGTTCAACCTTAGCGCCGGGGTCCCGTCCCGGAGAAAGATTCCCGACGTTTGGGGCAAATTCCTTGTCTATGACGGCGGTGGTGGAGAGATCTATTTCTGAAAGGGCGTCACTCTCTTCCTGCGCTCCGTCAGCCACTACTATTTTCTCCACGAACCAGGCGTTGCCCAGAGCGTATTGGTTTAAAACCGGTACCTGCCGGCCGTCTTCATCCTCCGTTATGAGGTATTTTGCATTGAGCATTCCGATAACGGGAAGTTCCACTTTGGAGAGGTGCTCGTCAATGAGGTCCTGATATCTTCGCAGTTTGGCTGCACTGTAGCCGCCTATGGATTTCAGACGGTAGGATGTGCGGGCGTCGTTGAAGGGGTTTGTGTAGAGATTCAATACGCGGAAGTGAGGGTCCGGGTCTTCAAGAATCATCTCTTCATAGGGCTGGATTGCGAATGCGTTGCCTCTTTCTCGCGGAGATATGAAGTGGGAGTCGTTGAAGTACCTGCGGTCCACCGGCCACATGTCTGCGACAATCAGAATGCCGAGAGTTGCAGCGAGCATCCCGTTTTTGATTTTGCCCTTATTGTATAGCAACAGCAGGACCACGGTTGCGGCAATAAAGAAGAGACTTCTCCATGAATCGCTTCTCAGAAGGTCTGCGCGCTGCTTGACCAGAGCGGCGTAGGCCCATTCGGGAAGTTGGCCCGAGAATGCCGCGTCGGAGGCCGAGACAAAACTTCCCAGCGATCCTCCCATCAGTGCGGCAATAAGGCAGATGCCGCCTGCAATGCCTCCGCTTACGAGAATGGCCTTAGTTGCATCTTTACTTGAGGTTTGTCCATCCATAAGCTGTTTGACGGCGAGGAAGCCCAGAAGGGGCATAGTTATTTCTGCCACAATCAGTATGGATGAGACCGCCCGAAATTTGTTGTAGAGCGGGAAATAGTCGAAGAATAATTCAGTGAGCCATAAGCAGTTGTGCCCCCAGGCAAGGGCTATTGAGAAAAGTGTGGCTATGAGAATCGCCCATTTGTAAGGACCCTTCACGATGACAAGTCCCAGTATGAAAAGCAGACATACTACGGCTCCCATATAGACATTGCCGGCAGTGAACGGCTGCTCACCCCAGTACATCGGGGCGTTGGCACAGAAATCCGCTGCACTGCGCGGGGGCACTCCGTGGCGGACCAGTTCACCGTAAAGGTATGAGTCATTGCCAAGAGGATATGATGAAGATCCGCCTTTGACTCCTGGAATCAGAAAGCTCAACGTTTCGTCAATTCCGTAGCTCCACTGGGTGGCGTATTCTATATCGAGTCCGCTCTTCCGGCCGTTATCTCCATCTTTGACAAGATCGGAGTGGCCGCCTCTCATCGTTTGGGATGCATATTCGCTGTTGGCGAAGATGTTGGAGCAGCCGGTGCCGAGACCGATGGCCAGCGCGATGGCGAAAATGCCGGTGGCGGCAGCCAGATCCTTGTATCTCTTTTCCTTGATGTGTATCCAAAGTTCAGCGAGGAAAAACACGCCGATCATCAGGAAAAGATAGTAGGCCATCTGGGGATGAATGCTGAATCCGGCAGCTGAGAAAAACATCGTAAAAATAGCACCCAAACTATATTTTTTTCTGAATACCAGGTAGAAACCTGCGGCCACCAGAGTGATGTAGGAGATTGAGATGGTCTTGCCTCCGTGCCCTGCTGCTATTATGACGATGAAATATGAAGATAGCGCAATGGCGAAGGCTCCTGCGATGGAAAGCCATTTGTCAACTCCGAAGCAGCGCAGAAACGTGAAGAAGCAGACAAAGTAGAAAATCAGAATCCATGCGGGATGCTTCGGACCTCTGTGGAGGAAATTTATCCAGGGAGCGGTGAGTTCCGATGAGCGGTAGTGGCCGCCGCCTATCTGATAGTTCGGCATACCGCTGAACATCGAGCCGTTCCAGAAACCGTATTCCCCCTCCGACTTGTCGAATGTCTGCGCTTCGTGGACTGCGCTCAAGGCATTGACGTCGTCGCCCGACAGAAGTACTTTCCCCGAGAGTTCCTCACTGCAGTAGGCGTAGGCTGCGAATACGAAAATGAAGGCCGCTGCCAGATATGCACCATATTTCCTCAAAATGTCACCAATTTTCATTTTAAAGCTGTTAATAATGCAAAGGTATGAATAATTATTTTTAACTTTGTAAGTTGAATATTGTAAAATCGAATCAGTATATCATAATGAAAAAATTATTTCTGACATTTATCTGCATTCTGGCTTTCGGCTCTTTCGCCTTTGCTCAGAGCGCCAGCGAATTGAATGCGGCCAGGGCGATGGCCAAACAGTATGGCTACACCGAAGAGCAAATCAATAAGATGATGAGCCAGCAGAAGGACAAAAACAAGAATGATTCAAAAACTTCCAAAAAGAACTCGAAGCAATCCTCCAGAGTTTTTGATGAAAATCAGACGTTTGACGAAGAAGGCAACGTTGTCGGCAACAGATACGGCGAAATTCCTTTCGATATGAAGGATTCCACAGACCTGATGCTGATCAAGCCGGCGAAGCCTGCTCCGAAAGACAGCATATACGGCCATATCTTCTTCAAGTCAAAAGGATTCGAGATAGTTCCTTCGTATAATGCTCCGGTGCCTGACAGTTTTGTGCTGGGGCCTGGAGATGAGGTGGTCGTCAATATCTGGGGCGCCACCAACACCAGTATTTCCGGCGTCGTCGGCAAGAACGGCAGTGTCGTACTCGCCGAAGCCGGTCCTGTCGCCATAGGCGGAATGACTCTCGGCGCAGCCGAGAAACTTATCCGCAACAGGCTCTCCAGCATATACGGAGGGCTCTCCAGCGGAGAATCGAAGATGCAGCTCACGCTTGGCCGCATCAGGGGCGTCTCAGTTAATGTCCTCGGAGAGGTGGTGACACCTGGTGTATACAATCTTCCGAGTCTGAGTACCATCCCATCAGCCATCTTTATGGCCGGAGGCCTTCAGGAACTCGGCACCGTACGCGACATCACCCTCTTCCGAGGTGGTAAGAAGGTTGGCGTATTCGACCTCTATGATTTTATGATGAACGGCAATCCCGGCGCCAACTGCAGCCTTCAGGAGAACGATATCATAACCGTAAATCCTGCCGCCGTGATAGTAAAGGCAGAGGGAGCCGTCCAGCGTCCGCTCCTCTATGAAATGAGGGAGGGGGAG
The DNA here is from genome assembly GCA_018065695.1 of Candidatus Cacconaster caballi. Taxonomy (GTDB): domain Bacteria; phylum Bacteroidota; class Bacteroidia; order Bacteroidales; family UBA932; genus Cacconaster; species Cacconaster caballi. The sequence continues at coordinate 41,293 of JAGHST010000007.1, forward strand.
ACAGTGGCGGACCTCATCAAATATGCAGGAGGCTTCAGCAGTCTTGCCGACAGGAGCAAAGCCCACATAGACCGCACAGTAGGCTTCACCTCCGTCTCGTATGACGTGTCGTCTTCGGATTTCGCCAACTTCAAACTCGCAGACCAGGATGAGGTCACATTCTATGAGAACAGAAATCCCGAGATACGCAACCGCGTACAGATATATGGCGCCGTAGAGCACGAAGGCCCTTATGCCATAGGGGAGAGCGTCTCTTCGGTATCCCAGCTCATCAAGGCTGCCGGTGGTCTGAAGAAGGGTGCATATCTTGAGCGCGCAATCCTTCGCCGCACCGACGATGAAGGCCGCTATTCAATGATTCAGTTCAATGTCGCCGATGTGTTGAAAGGCCGCACCGACATCAAGCTCCAGCAGCAGGATTCCCTCCATTTCTACCTTGTAAAGGATATGATTGAAGAGCAGACGGTCCTCATCTCCGGTGCAGTCATCGAGCCGGGCATTTTCGACTATTCGGAAGGGATGACCCTCGGATCTCTCATCATTATGGGAGGAGGATTCGCCAACGGAGCCTGCCTGACCAACATAGAGATTGCCAGCCGTGGCGACCGCTCTGTCGGCGATGTCGTCACAGTGAATCTTGAAACCAATCCCGAAGCTATGGAGACCCCTCTCAAGGCGTTCGATCAGGTTTCAATCAGGAAGAATACCTACAACAGACCTTTGAGCTCCGTCTCTGTTGAAGGCGAAGTGATGTTCCCGGGCGATTACGTGATTGAAAGCAGTTCTGTCCGTATTTCCGACGTCATCGATCGTGCGGGACGCTTTACTCCGGACGCATACGCCAGAGGTGCCCGTCTTGTCAGGACAATGACCCTTGAAGAGCGCCAGCGTATCGAGCAGGCATTCGAGGTTGCCAAGAAGCAGGCCGGCAAGGACTCCCTGACAATGGAGGATCTCGGTCTTGACCAGAACACCTACACTGTCGGTATCGACATCGTCTCCGCAATGGCGAACAAGGGGTCTGAAGATGACATCACCCTTCGCGACGGAGACAGAATCATCATTCCCCAACTCAACAACACCGTCAAGATATCGGGAGGAGTGCTCTATCCAAATACGGTCGGCTACAGCAGGGGCGCTACTCTCCGTGACTATATAAGCCAGGCCGGAGGATATACCAAGAAAGCCCGTCGCGGACTTGTCTATGTGGTCTATATGAACGGCACTGCAGCCGCGAAGGGGAGCCGTCAGTTCCATATGGAACCCGGAATGGAGATAATAGTGCCTGAAAAGGGCGAGCGCCAGAGTATGAGTCCCGCAGAGATTGCATCTCTCGCCTCAACCGCCACCTCAACCGCAGCTCTCATCACCACTATTGTGAACTCTTTTGTAAAATAGCGATGGAAATGGACAACGAAATGGAAAACGAATTGGATTTGATGGAGATTCTCAGGAAGTTCTGGGACAAGCGCATTCTCATCATCAAGATTGCCGTTGTTTTTATGGTTATCGGCCTTTTTGTGGCCCTGTTCTCACCGAAGCAATTTACGGCCGAGCGCGTCTTCGTGCCGCAGACCGGCAAGAGTACAAGTGCCAGCAGATATGCGGGACTTGCCGCAATGGCCGGCATCAGTCTTGATATGGGCGGGTCCGATGCCACAATCAGCCCGATGGTCTATCCCCACATCCTCAAGAACGTGGATTTCCAGAAGGAACTTATGCACACCCCGATTCATTTCGAAGGATATAACGAACCCATAGAATTGTATGACTACTATACCGACAAGAAGTATCATAAGTTCAACCTTCTGGGCGCCATAAAGAAATATACCATAGGCCTTCCCGGTGTAATCCTCACTGCAGTTCGCGGCGACGATGAGGACAAGCCCGCAAAACCTCTACCCGAGGTGGATGAAGAGAGCGGCAGATTGAATGCCCTCACCGTAAAGGAAGACCGTATTGCCAAGACACTTTCCAAGAGCATCTCCTTGAGCGTGGATCAGAAACAGGGCTACGTGACCCTTACCGCCAATATGTCTGAGGCTGTGGCTGCCGCCGAACTTTGCAACAGCACATATAATCTTCTCAAGAAGTATGTTTCAAGCTACAAGACAGTCAAGGCCCAGTCCGACCTGGAGTTCGTGGAGGCTCAGTGCGAGCAGGCAAAGAGGGATTATGAAGAGAAGCAGAGCAGATATGCCTCTTACGTGGATTCGCACAGAGGTGTTTCAACGGCTTCTGCCGCAGTGGAGCAGCAGCGCCTCGAGGCAGATATGCAGCTTGCCCAGCAGCTCTACAGCGAACTTGCCAAGAATGCCATGACCTCCCGCATCAAGGTCAAGGAAGAGACCGTCTCCTTCAGCGACCTTGCCCCAGCAAAGGTTCCAATCCAGAAGACCAAGCCCAAGAGGGCCACTATTCTCGTGATATGGACTTTCCTCGGTATCTGCGCCGGTTGCGGATGGGTATTCGCAAAAGACTGGTGGAGAGAACAGAAGGGAAAGTTTACCTCCAAATCCCCTAAAGAGGATCAACGTCAAGAATAATCGAAGGTCCGCCTTTGAACTCCTTTTCAATAAGCTCTATCCGTTCGGACAGAGCTTTTTTGATTATAGACATCCTGCGGTCCCGTTGCAGTTTGATCCAGAATTCTCTTATATGGCAGCGTCCGACCATCCCGGGGGAAGGCGTCAGGGGGCCTGCAATGTCGGTTATGCCACACTCGGCCGCAGCTTCGGAAATCCGCCTGCAAACATTCCAAAGACGCCCCTCCTGAGGATCCTTGACGGTTATGGTTATCAGCCTGACGTATGGCGGATAGTTGAACAGCCTGCGTTCCGCCAAAGCTGCTGAGTTGTCAGCGGTTCCTCCGCTTCCTGAAACAGTCTTGAAAACGGGATGATCGCTCTGAGCTGTCTGTATCACCAGTTTCCCCGCCTTGTTGCGTCTTCCCGCACGGCCGAGCAACTGGGTGATGAGCTGCAATGCCTTCTCGTCGCTTCTGAAGTCCTGAACGGCGAGAATGCTGTCCGCGTTGACGATTACGACAAGGGAAAGATTCTCGAAATCAAAGCCTTTCGTAATCATCTGCGTCCCGACCAGAATGTCTGTGCGGCCTTCGGCAAACTCCTTTATCGTTTTTTCTTCAGCTTTTTTCCCGGAAGCGGTATCGGCATCGAAGCGCGCCACATTCAAGCCAGGAAATGCCGCCCGTAGTTCTTCCTCGATTTTTTCGGTGCCTGCTCCCCGGTCTGCGAGCGACGGCTCTCCGCAATTTTTGCAATAGGGACTGAAAGAGGTGCTCCAGCCGCAGTAGTGACAGGAGAGAGTATTGTTGAATCTGTGGTAGCTCAAAGAGACGTTGCACTGCGGGCATTTAGGGACAGTGCCGCAGATGGAACACTGTACGAAAGGGGCGTATGCCCTGCGGGAGCGGAATACCATAACCTGTTCCCCATTGTCGATTCTCTTCCGTATCTGCTTAAGCAGGCCTCTGGAGAATGACCCCTGCATATTGCCCAGCCTCCTTTCACGGACCGTATCGATAATTTCGACGGTGGGTGGGGGACTGTCGTGGAATTTGGTGTCGAGCCGGACCATACAATATTTGCCTGTCGAGACATTGAACAGGGATTCCAGGGAAGGGGTGGCACTGCCGAGCACTATATCCGAGTTGAGACGTGTGCCTAGCATTATGGCCGCATCGCGGCCGTTGTATCGCGGAGCCGGGTCTTCCTGCTTGTACGAATGGTCGTGCTCTTCATCCACTACCACAAGCCCGAGGTGTCTGAACGGCAGGAAGACGGCGGAGCGGGTGCCGAGAACGATTTTGGGAGAGTCATTCCGGCGAAGTGCCTCGATGACTCTCTTCCTTGAGGGGGCCGTCTGCTTCGAGTGAAATACCAGCACCTTGTCGCCGAAGGCTTTCTCCACTCTTTGCTGCAATTGACGGGATATGGCAATTTCGGGTACGAGCATCAATACACTGCGGCCGTTTTGTAATTGTTCGGCCGCCATTTTCATATATATTTCAGTCTTTCCGCTGCCTGTGATTCCGTGCAGCAGCACGGGCTTGCCTGTTGCCAGACCGGCTTTGATTTCTCCCAGAGCGGCTTGCTGCGCCGGCGAAAGACTGCTGGGGCCGCACCCTTCCGAAGCCGGCGTGCCCTTCTGTGTCGCAGGGCGTCCGGACTCTTTGGCAACAGCCTTCTGAAGAGCAGTGCTGTAAGCCGCCTTGAAAACTTCTCCCACCGTACACATATAGTATTGGGCTATATCTTTCCAGAAAGATATTTCCTCTTTCCCGACGGATTCTTTGCCGGGGATGATTTCAGCGGTTTTTATGCGGTCGGCGTCGATGCAGTCGGGGAGTGTAAGCGACACGTTTTCCACGATGCCTATTGCGTCGCAGTTGCGGATTCTGACCTTTACCCAATCTCCCGGCTTTGCCTCCGGGGAGGTGCAATATGTGAGCGTCCCCCTGAGTTTCAGAGGGAGAATTACATTCGCGTATGTTTTTTCAGCAGCCATGCAGATGCGAAATTAACATTTTTTTTTGCAGATAAAGAATTAAAATCTATCTTTGCATTCCCGTTTGTGAAAAAGGTGCCATAGCTCAGTTGGTAGAGCAAAGGACTGAAAATCCTTGTGTCCCTGGTTCAATTCCCGGTGGCACCACTAAAATGAAAGAGAGTCGTTATCGCGGCTCTCTGTTTTTTTTATTATATTTGAAGCCGATATGGCTACTTCAAAAGATTATTGCGAATTCATACGCTCCAAATTCGCGCGGCTGGACGTTGTGACAGTGCGTCCGATGATGGGTGAATATGTCATTCATATGGCCGGCAAAGTTCTTGGCTTCATAGGGGATGACAGGTTGATGCTGGAGCCCGGTCCGACTATCGACCGGCTTCTGCCCGATGCGGAAAAGATGGAACTTTTTCCCGGCAGCAAACTTTTTATGATTGTCCCGGACGGCATTTCTGCCGGAGAATTGTGTGCATTGGCCGAAGCCATCTACGATGACCTTCCAGTCAGCAGGGCAAAGACACTCGACAAGAGGCCGGACTGCCTATAGATTGTTCGCCGCCCGGCGATGGTCGGCAATGAAAAATTCGAGTTTCTGCTCCCAGACGAGCACGATGGCCATTATCCATCGTGACAGCAGCATTATCCACCACGATGCACCGCAGGCGGTGAATAGAAGGAGATCTTCCAAATTGCTGTGGGAGATGCAGATATGGCTGTCAAGCAGTTTGACGTCACGCGGGGAGAGGGCATTGCGCGACATGGAGTCGAGTATTGCGGCGGCCCCATAGCCGAGGCCTATGAAGTTAGCTACAAGCCAGAGAAAAACGGTATTTGCAGGCAATCCGAACGCCAGCATCAGCGGCTTGAAAACGTTGGCTATACTGTCCATTATTCCGAACTCCTGAAGAATCCGCTGGAGGATATTGAGCGAGTAAATGATGCATATCATCATCACAACCAGTTTCAGAGCCCCTTTCGCCCAATCAAGCAGGGCTTGCAGAAAAGTGACTTCGCCAGTCGGCCCGACAGAGATGGCTTCGCTGAGGGAGGCTTGCGCCTGAACCGGCTCGCCGGGCAGTACAAGATTGAGTCCTGCTCCCAGGATAAATGCACTCAATGTTCTGACAATCACCATCCTGATGGCGCTGGCCCCGGTCTTTTTCAAAACAGGGGTCTCGAGAAACATGGAATGGGCGCACATGACCATAGTGCAGAGAATGGATAGTTCTCTCCAGTTCAAATCCAGGGTTGACATTACGGCGATGGCTGAGTAGCAGTTTACAAAGTAACCCGATACGAAAGCAAGAGCGGTGGAGCCGGGAAGTCCGAAAATCCTGAAGACAGGACTGACGAAATCGGAGATGTACGGAAGTATATTGAAAAATTTAAGCAGCATCATCGCCAGTGAAACACCCAGCGTGATTTTGATTATCCAAATGCAGGTCTTTGTGGTTGAGGGAAGGACATCCTTCACGCAACTTTTCAGTCTGAGAGCGGTCTCCTGCTTCATTTCGTTTTCTGGAATTTGCCGACAATCTGGATTTCCACGTGGTCCAGATCGAAGTTTGCTATTTTTTTGTTTTTGAGATAACCGGACACAAGTTTCATCAATTCCGTATCGTTGAAGTCCGTTATGGTGTGTGAGGCCTCGTCGTAGATGTGGCAATGGTCCGAGACAGTGATGTCGTAGTACATTTTATTGTTGGCGCTCATCCGTTTGCGGAGCAGTCCCGCCTGTTTGAGGTCCCCAAGCACATTATATATGGTAGCTACCGAGATTCCGCTTTTGCCGCTGCTCTCCAGCGTCTGCTTTATGTCGTCGGCGGAGGCGTGACCGAGCAGGCGCATCGCGTCAAGGACGGCGATGCGCTGCGCAGTCGCCTTGAGGCCGCTGATATTGAGCAGTTCGGATGTATCCCCGGCTTCTTTCACTTTATCGGGCCTGTTTGCGCTCTGCAATAAGTTCCGTTGCGAGAACAGGTGCGTTGGTGGTGACGAAATCGACTCCGAGGTCAAGCATCGCGTTGATATTCTCCTCTTTGGAAACTGTCCACGCATTGCATATCATCCCGAGGCTGTGAGCTTCCTCGACCCATTCCGGATGAGCTTCGAAGACGCTGAAATGGTAGTCTATGCCCATTATGCCCATCTCCTTGAGTTCAGCGGGAGCGACATCGCCGGTAAGATATTCCACCATAGTGCCCGGCAACTGCTCAGCGAATTTCCGGCATGCGGTAAGACTGAAAGAGATGATGTCGGTGCGTTCCACAAGGTCGTATTTTTTCAGAAGAGCGACAATTTGCGTGGTGGCGCGATCTTCATATCCGGCATCACCTTTGCTCTTGAGCTCAAGCACCATCTGAAGTTCGGGATATTTTACTCCCAGTTCGAGATACTGCTCCAGCGTCGGAATGACTTCCCCGTTTGCGAGGGTGGAGTCCTTGATGGCATCGTAAGGGTTTTCGTCTATCATTATGCCGTGGAACGTGAAGTCGTGGTTTATCACGAGAACGCCGTCCGAAGTCATATTGACGTCGAATTCCGAGCCGTAAACGCCGAGTTCACCGGCAAGACGGAGGGCTTCAAGGGAGTTTTGGGCAGAACCTTCGGCATCCCAGTGACCGCGGTGTGCAACGACCTGAGGCCCTGTCGGTTCAGTCGTGCAGGATATTGCTGCGATGCAGCAAACGATTGCAAAGATTGATTTTTTCATAACTCACAAAATTACAATTTATTTTCTGAACATAATCCGGTATGCCGTGATTTATTGCCACTTGGCTGCGTGACTGTGATGCGCGCAATCGGTCATAAGTAAGCATAAGTGTATGATTGTATTGAAAAAATGTTGGATAAAAGAGAAAATGCTTTATATTTGCTGCTGAAAATTGAATAATGATTATAATTTGTAAGCAGATATGAATCTTATCAACGCTCTGGGTGTGGTGAGAACCGCCAAATTCTGGAAGGAATTGATAATAATGACCATCGCAATGATGGTGGCCTCAAGTGCGGTTTACTATTTTATGGTACCGGCAGATCTTGTCCTCGGAAGCATTTCCGGCCTTTCGATAGTCCTTTGCGGCGTACTTGAAATGTTCGGAATTCAATTCAAGGTGTCGCTTATGATAGTTATTGTGAACGCCTTCCTTCTGATTCTCGCATGGCTCCTGATAGGGAAGGAGTTCGGGGCGAAGACTGTCTATACCGCAATGATTCTCGGCCCGTGCATGGACCTTTGGGAACTGGTTCTCCCTTATCAGAAACTTATCCCTGCGGGGCAGACCAGCATTATGGGCGATCTCTGGTTTGACCTGCTCTGTTTCGTGCTTATCGTAAGCATCTCACAGGCGATACTCTTCCGCATCAACGCATCTACGGGAGGTCTTGACATTCTTGCAAAGATAGTCAACAAGTATTTCCATTTCGATATAGGCAGGAGCATAACCGTGGCCGGAGTCTGCATCTGTCTCACCTCATTTGCAATCAATCCTTTCAACCTCGTTGTCGTGGGTCTGGTGGGTACCTGGATCAACGGCATTGCCGTGGATTACTTCATGGCTATGCTCAACAGGCGCAAGAGAGTATGTATCATATCTCCCGAATATCAAAGAATCAATGAGTACCTTGGTAAAAGCCTTCATAAGTCCAGCACGCTGTACCCTGTAGTGGGCGGCTATTCCGGAGAGGAGCGCATAGAGATACAGACTCTGATTACCCAGACGGAATTCGCAGCCCTTCTGGAATATATCAAAACGAACAGAATCCGCGCTTTCGTTACGGCAGGCAATGTCAGCGAAGCATGGTATTTTGAGTAAGATTATAAGGTAATATACGAAAAAATTACTTACTTTTGCAGTTTGAAAGATTGTCAACAGATGAGTTCACAAACTGTAAAGTGTCTTATTATCGGCAGCGGCCCTGCGGGCTATACGGCTGCAATTTATGCATCCCGTGCTGCTTTGTCTCCGGTCCTCATTGAAGGAATGCAACCCGGCGGCCAGCTCACCACCACCACCCTCATTGAGAATTTCCCCGGATTTGCCAAGGGTATAGACGCCAACACTCTGATGGAGGAGATGCGCCGGCAGGCAGTCGGTCTGGGAACCGACCTCAGGCGCGGTGCCGTCACCGGAGCCGATCTTTCGAAGCGTCCTTTCCGGATTACGGTTGACGGAAAGGAGGAAATACTTGCAGAAACTCTCATAATCGCAACAGGTGCTACTGCAAAGTATCTCGGTCTCCCGAGCGAACAACGTTTCAGAGGAATGGGCGTCTCCGCCTGTGCAACCTGCGACGGCTTTTTCTATCGTGGCAAAGATGTTGCAGTAGTGGGTGGCGGCGACACAGCCTGTGAAGAGGCGTCATATCTCGCGCAGCTCTGCAGAAAGGTCTATATGATTGTCCGCCGCAACGAACTCCGCGCTTCAAAGGCAATGCAGCAGAGAGTGATGTCGACGGCCAATATAGAAATACTTTGGGAATGCCGTACCGAAGAGATTCTCGGAGACGACAGCGGCGTGACCGGAGTCAGACTCGTACGCAATGACGGAACCCGCTTTGAAAAGCCGATAGACGGATTTTTCCTCGCCATCGGCCATCATCCCAACTCCGATCTTTTCAAGGAGTGGGTGGAGACGGATGCAAACGGCTACATCCTGACTGACGGCAAGAGTTCCCGAACCTGCGTGGAGGGAGTCTTTGCGGCGGGAGACGTTCAGGACCCGTCCTACAGGCAGGCAGTGGCAGCGGCCGGCAGCGGTTGCCGCGCAGCGCTTGACGCCGAACGTTTCATTCATTCCAATTGTTGACAGATGAAGACAAAAGCCATCATTATCTCCATTGTCCTGCTTGGGGCGCTCACGGCTTGCAAGAGTCAGTATGAAATGATTCTCAACAGTTCGGATGCCGGCGAGAAGTACAAGTATGCAATGGAACTTTTCGAAAAGGAAAGATACGGCAAGGCTGCCGAACTCTTCGAATCCCTTTCAATGCTCACCAAGGGTACGGATCAGGACGATACCGTTCAGTTCTTTTGGGGAATGAGCAATTACAAGTACGGCGACTATACGACAGCCGAATCAAATTTCACGACTTTCATAGCCACTTTCCCTCTCAGCAGTTTTTTTGACGAAGCTCAGTATCTCCGCCTCGACTGTATGTACCGCGGCACCTACAGATACGAGCTCGACCCGCTTCCGACACAGAAGGCTCTCTCCGCAATGAGAGTCTTCCAGATGGAAAACCCATCTTCGATATATCGCGAAAAGGTGTTCACCCTTATTGATGACCTTGAAGACCGTCTGGATATGAAGGCCTACAAGGCGGCTCATCTCTACTATCATATGGAGGATTATCTTGCAGCCCACTATGCCCTGAAAAACGTCCTTCGCGACAATGCCGAGAACCGTTACAGGGAAGACATCCTCTATTATACGGCGATGTCGGCATACAAGTATGCCTTGAACAGCATCGCCGACAAGCAGAAAGAGAGATATATGGAGTTCGTGGATGACTATTTGAACGTCATCAGCGAATATCCCGAAACCAAGTACCGCAAGGAACTTGACAACCTTTACCAGAAAGTTCAGAAAATACTAAAAAAGCACGAAGATAATGGATAAGAAAAATCAGGTGCCAGTCAACACCGTTACCAGAAACCTTTCTGAGTTCGCAGCTCCTACCGGCAATATCTATGAAACCGTGATGATAATTGCAAAGCGTTCGAATCAGATTGCCTCCGACGTGAAACAGGAACTCAGCAAGAAACTTGAAGAATTCTCAAACTATGCCGACACTCTCGAGGAGACTTTCGAGAACCGGGAGCAGATAGAGATTTCAAAGTACTACGAAAAACTTCCGAAGCCGACACTTGTTGCCACCAAGGAATTTCAGGACGGTGAGATATTCTATCGCAAAGCAGAATAAGCCATTCTGATGATAAAGCGCCTGACAATAGAGAATTACATTCTGATCAATCACCTGGACACTCAGTTTCCGGGTGACCTTGTCATTATAACCGGCGAAACGGGCGCCGGCAAGTCGATTCTCCTTGGCGCGCTTTCACTCCTTCTCGGTGCAAAGGCCGATGCTTCAGTAGTGAAGGATTCATCCCGCAACTGTGTGGTGGAGGCCGAATTCGAAACAGCTGCAGAGCCGATGATCATACGCCGCGTGGTAAGCGCACAGGGGCGTTCGCGCGCCTTTGTCAACGATGAACCCGTAACGCTTGATGCTCTGAAGGAGATGTCATCCAATCTGCTTGATATCCACTCGCAGAACCAGCATCTTCTTCTTGCGGACCGCCGTTTCCAACTTTCCGTCATAGACGGCTATGCATCTCTCGGACAAGAAACAAAAAATTATTCCACCCTGTATCAGCAATATGCCGCATCCTGCCGCGAACTTGAAACTCTTGAAAGCGGCATTGCCCGCTCGGAAAGGGACCGTGAGTACCTTGAGTTTCAATACGGGAAATTATGCGCGGCGAATCTTGTCGAGGGAGAACTTCCCGAACTTGAAGCGCAGCAGAAGCAGCTGGCCAACAGCGAGCAGATCAGGGAAAGTCTCGAAAAGGCAGTCTCTTTGTTTGACGACGGTCGTCAGCCTCTTGACAGTGTGCTCAAAGAAGCGGAATCTTCTCTTTCCAGAGTGGCAGAGTATGTCCCCGGACTGAAAGAGATTTGTGACAGGATTTCCAGCGCCCGCATCGAACTGAAAGACATTTATGAAGATATAGAAGGCCGAAGGGAGAGCGCTGCAAGTTCGCCTCAGCGTCTTGAGGATGTGGAAAGCCGCCTCGCTCTGCTGTATGACCTCATGCGCCTCCACGGAGTTTCCTCCGTAGAGGAACTTGCCGCTTTGAGGGATTCCATTGCCGGAAAACTCGGTGGCTGCAGAGAAGATAAGGAAAAGTTGGAAGAATTGCGCCGAAGCTGTGCAGAACTGAAGTCGCGCTGCACTCTGGCTGCTGATGCACTGCACGCAAAACGTGCAGCTGCCGCCGGAAAACTCTCCGATATTCTTCAGACGCAGATACGCGAACTGGAAATGCCTCGGGCCGTTTTCTCGATAAAAGTTGTGAAGAAAGATTCGTTCGGCCCTGACGGGGCGTCGGACATCATTTTCCTCTTCAATGCCAACGGTGGAGAAATGCAGAACCTTTCCAAATGTGCCAGCGGCGGTGAACTTTCACGTATAATGCTCTGCATAAAATCACTGGTATCACGCTTCGCGGGGATGCCTACCGTTATTTTCGATGAAATCGATACCGGTGTGTCTGGCAGCATAGCTGACAGGATGGGAAGGATGATTGTAGAGATGGGAAGCCATCAGCAGGTCTTCGCAATCACACATCTTCCTCAGGTTGCAAGCAAAGGTTCCGCACACTATCTCGTATATAAGGAAATCGGGCCTCAAGGGCCTCAGAGCCATATAAAAATATTGGAAGGGGAGGAGCGTACCCGCGAAATCGCCCGTATGCTCAGCGGCTCCACGGTAACGCCTCAGGCATTGGCCAATGCCGAGGTGCTTTTGAAAACAGACAAACAATAAACGATAATACAATGCGTCTAATCATTCAAGAATCCTATGGCAAGATGTCTCAGTGGGCTGCGGCATACATTGCCAAGAAAATCAACGATTTCAAACCTACACCAGAAAAACCTTTCGTTCTCGGTCTGCCGACAGGCTCCACACCGGTGGGAACGTACAAGGAACTCATCCACCTCTGCCGTATAGGGAAAGTGTCGTTCAAAAACGTCGTGACATTCAATATGGACGAATATGTGGGCATTCCTGAGAACCACCCTGAAAGCTACCATACCTTTATGTGGGACAACTTCTTCTCTCACGTGGACATTCAGAAGGAGAATATCAATATTCTCAACGGTAATGCTCATGATCTTGAGAAGGAATGCTCCGATTATGAAGCCCGCATCAAGGCTTGCGGCGGCATAGACCTCTTTATGGGCGGCATAGGTCCTGACGGCCATATCGCCTTCAACGAGCCCGGCTCATCCCTCAATTCACGCACGAGAGTCAAATCTTTGACCACCGATACCATAATCGCAAATTCCCGTTTCTTCGACAATGACATCAACAAAGTGCCTAAGACAGCACTCACGGTAGGTGTCGCCACCATTATGGATGCCAAGGAAGTTATGATTCTGGCAAACGGCCACAACAAAGCCCGCGCCCTGTATCACGCTGTCGAAGGGGCAGTCAACCATATGTGGACCATCTCCTCGATGCAACTCCATCCGAAGGGCATAATCGTATGCGACGATGCTGCAACCGTAGAGTTGAAGGTCGGAACAGTTAATTATTTCAAGGATATTGAGAAGAGCAATATCGACCCTATTTCTCTATTGAAATAGTGAAGTCGGGCGAATAGACCAGATTGCGGGTGGCGCAGTTGTGCCATCCGCTTTTTTCATCACTTCTGACGAAGTGGAAACTGCATTGAAGAAGTTCCATAGGGTGGGAGGAGATATTGGCGGCAAACTGACTGCCTTCCTGACGAATCACCTCAAGGAAATAGGTGAGGATGTCGAAACCCTGGAATGAGAACGCTGTGGGCTCAGTGTTGAAAAGAGCGCGGTACTTCAAGATGAAGTCCTTTGTGACAGGATCTGAATAATCCACGAAGTATGGCGCCGAGAAATGGCCGTTGAGCAGGTAGAAACTGTCCGTATCCACCGAATCGAAATTACGTATCCTGTTGCTGCAGAACACTTGGATTGGAATATATCTCCCCGTCATCTTGAGATTTCTGATGACGTCCGGAGCAAACGCCGGGTCTTCGGAAGCTACGATTATCTTATAAGTGTATCGGTCTGACCATTGTTTGCCGAGCGAGATGCCGAGCTCTCTGCCTCGCAGAATGTCATAACTTACCGGAGTGTAGTTTTCTATGCCGTTTTCAAGGAGATGGACTTTGATGGAATCTGCGAGCGGGTCAGAAGGGAATCTGGAGTCGCAGAACAGATATACTCTCTCGCTGTAGGAAGGAGAAACTCCGGCAATGAGATTTCTGATCTGGTTTTTGTGTGAAACCGGAACCTGGAACAGGTAAGGATTGTCTGCAAGAAGTGAGTCCGCCCGGCTGTCCATTGCGCTGACAAGAGGAATTTGCCTTGTGGCAGCAAATTCCGCAAGGGGACGGAGCTTGTCAAGTGTGTTGGTGCTGATGAGGAGATCGTTTCCCTCAAGCACTTCCATTCCTTCCTGCAAAAGCTCCATTTCGTCATATACGGAGAGTACGACATCCATCTCCATTGTGCCTTTCGCCTGATAGACCGCCTGCAGGGCTCCGCTGTAGAAATCCATTGCCTGATTGGATGGAGAATCGGAGCGGGCGTGGAACGGGAGTACAAGCGCAATGCGCGCCTCGGTCTTTTCGGCCGTCGCTTCATAAAACGGTTCCTGAGCGGCGGCCGAAACGGCCACAAGGAGTGCTGATGCTATTGAAAGGACTCTCCGCATCAGTGCGTTATTTTTTGTTTCTCTCTTTGATGTAGATGGCGTTGAGGTTGTCGACAATCTCCTGAGTGATGTCAAGGCCGCTGTTGCCGACGATTACTACGTTGGTAGCATCTGAAGTGGTCAGGATAGCTGCGAAATTGTGCTCTTTGTTGTACTCCTCAAGATATGTCTTGATGGCGTCCATAACCTGATTGTTGAGCACGATTTCCTCTTCCTGAAGTTCATACTGACGCTGCTGGGCGAGATTCTGGAACTCCTGCTGCCTCTGCTGGAGGGAAGCCTGCTGCTGCTCTGCTGCAGAACGGGTCAGAAGACCTTTGTTGAACTGGTTTTCAAAAGCCTTGATATCGCTTTCGAGTTTGCGTCCCTTCTTGCTGAGGTCGTCCTGAATGGTCTGAGCCTTTGCTTCGAGAGATGAGCGAAGGTCGCTGTACATATCGTACTGCATTATGAGGGTGTCGATACGGACATATACGATGTCGCCTGCTGCTGCCGTTGCGGTCTGTGCTGCATCTTCCGTTTTCTTGGTCGAACTCTTCGGTGAGACGAGAGTGAGGACGAGAGCAACGACAGCTACGACGGCAGCTGCGATGCTCAGGATAAGTGAACTGTTTTTCATTGCTTTTTATTGATTATAATTAATTTGAATATTC
>JAGHST010000047.1 GCA_018065695.1 Candidatus Cacconaster caballi
GCGAATGGCACCGGCTCGCCGGTGGCATTGTCAGTGACATTACCCTTAACTGTGATGTTCTGAGCATAAGCTGCAGTTACGAACAGCACGGCAACGAGGCTAGTCAAACAGAATTTTAAAATCCTCATAGGTTAGTTTTTGGTTAGAAAAATTTACCCGCACCGCTGGCTGCAAGGCGGGAGAAGATTCCACTCCGGCCGCAGGCAAGCCCCTTCCGGGGAAATGCGTCCGGAAGCGGAACTTCTCCCGCCTCGGAATCGTGTTACGGGAGGAGAGATACTGCTTCGAAGGACCTATTTTTAGTGCTAATTATACGATAGAATCAAAAATTTTAATAATTTTGTCGTATATATACGATAAAGTGCTATATTTGTACTATGGAAATATTATCACGGCAGGAATATCTGCAAGAGATTCATAAATATCTCGGGAAACAGACAATAGTTGTGCTGACGGGACAAAGGCGTGTTGGCAAGAGTTATGTCCTGTTGGATCTGAAAAAAGAGCTCTCTACTGATCCGCAGAATAATGTAATCTTCATAGATAAGGAGAAGAAAGTATGGAAGGACATTAAGACCGACTCGGATCTGAACGACTATATAGACGCCAGAATCGATTCCACAAAGACAAACTACATCCTTATAGACGAAGTCCAGGAAATCAAAGACTTCGAGAATAGCGTTCGCGACTACAGAACGGAGGAAGGAGTGGAAATAGTTGTGACTGGAAGCAATGCAGAGACCTTGTCGAGCGACTTGTCCACTAGACTTGGCGGTCGCCACCACGAGGTTTATGTTCAATCACTGTGCTATCAGGACTTCCTTCGGTTCCACTCTCTGACGGATAGCGATGAGTCTCTCCAGAAATACATTGAGGTTGGAGGCCTTCCCGGTTTGCGGCTCCACAATCTGGAGGATATCGATGATGTACAGACATATTGCGAAGATGTCCTCAATACCGCTTTGATTAAAGACATCATCCTGAAGCATAAGATCAGGAATGTGTCTTTCCTCTATAATCTTGTGAGGTTCCTTGCGGACAATACCGGCAAACTTGTTTCTGCAACCTCCATCAGCAAATACATGAGAGGACGAAAGGAATCGGTTTCTACTGACCTTGCGCTGAAATATATCAAGTATCTGTGTGATGCATATATAGTGCACAAAGTAGAGCGCTTTGAAATACGCGGCAAGAAGCTGTTGGAGAGCAATGAGAAATATTATTTTGAAGATGTGGGGATACGCAATACCCAGACCATGGTAGGCCGTGACAAAGACATCGAGAAGGTAATAGAGAACATTGTTTATCAGCAGCTTATCCACAACGGATACAAGGTGCAGGTCGGCCGGCTGCAGGCAGGTGAGATAGATTTTGTGTGTACGAAAGGATCTTCCAGAATATATGTTCAGGTGTCATATCTGATTGCCGGCGAAGAAACCAGAGAAAGAGAATTCGGTGCATTGAGAAAGATAAAGGACAACTATCCGAAATATGTCATATCGATGACACCACTTGTGACAAGAACGGACGATGACGGAATAATTCATTTGAGCCTTCGAGAGTTTCTCGTAAAAGGTTTCTGACAAAACCAAGGTGATTTTGTGGGCACGTTACTGTCATTCATCCAGACGGATGAATCTTTGCTGAACCGGAAGGAATCAGCGCAGGCAGTCGAGGTATGATCTGACTGTCTTTTCCAGACCGAGATAAAGAGCGTCGCAAATCAGGGCGTGTCCTATGGAAACCTCCATCAGTCCCGGAACGGTCCTGCTGAAATACGCCAGATTGTCCAGATTGAGGTCGTGGCCGGCATTCAGGCCAAGTCCCAGTTTGACAGCTTCCCGGGCGGCCTTGAAGTACGGTTCGATCGCCTCCTCGCGATTGACGGAATAGTTGCGGGCGTATGCTTCAGTATAAAGCTCTATGCGGTCGCACCCGGTTTCGGCGGCATATCGGACCATTTCAATCACGGGATCCACGAATATCGAAGTACGGATGCCTTCATCATTGAAAATCTTGCAGATGCGCTTGAGATACGAAAGGTTGCTTTTAGTGTCCCATCCGGCATTGGAAGTGAGGACATTTTCGGCGTCAGGAACCAACGTGACCTGAGTCGGATGCACTTTCAATACAAGTTCCGTGAATCTTCCGGCAGGGTTGCCTTCTATGTTGAATTCTGTGGTGATCAGTTCCTTCAACTGCTCTACATCACTGTACCTGATGTGGCGCTCGTCCGGACGGGGGTGAACTGTTATGCCCTGTGCCCCGAATGACTCGCAGTCGCGGGCCGCTTTCAGCACGTCCGGCATATTGCCTCCTCTGGCGTTTCTCAGGGTGGCAATCTTATTAATGTTTACAGATAATTTGGTCATAACTGCAAAATTAGATAAATTTGGGAAAAATTATAAAAAAATGAAAGTTGCGGTTTTCAGCAGGGAGATAACACAGGAGCGCCTCGTAACGTTCGAGAGGCTCGGCTCGCTGCTGCGCGAAGGCGGAGCACAACTTTTTTTCTGCGGCCCGGCTTTCCATGAGCACAGGGAACTTCCTACCGATGCGGATATTGTCCTCTCTTTGGGCGGAGACGGCACTTTCCTCGATGCCGTGACTGCCGTCCGTGACAGAGCCATTCCTGTGGCGGGAATAAATTTCGGCCGTCTCGGATTCCTGACCACCGCTCAAATCGGAAACAGCATTGCAGACCTCGCCCGTGATATTCTGGAGAGACGTTTCGCGGTGGAGACACGCGACCTTCTCAAAGTGTCCGGCCGCTCTGTCCCGAAAGGGTTCTATCCATACGCTGTCAATGAGATAACACTCCACCGTCAGGGAGCAAGTATGCTCTCGATAAGCATCTCGGTGGATGGCAAGCCGCTTCCGACCTATTGGGCGGACGGTATAGTAATCGCCACCAGCACAGGCAGTACGGCATATAGCCTGAGTGTCGGCGGCCCTGTGGCGCTGCCTTCCTCAAAAGTGCTCATAATAGCCCCGATAGCACCTCACAACTTGAATGTAAGACCTCTTGTCGTGCCTGACGACAGCTCATTCACCCTCAATTTCGACACTCGCGACAGAGAGGCGCGTCTGACTCTGGACAACCGCTCCTTCCCGGTAGAAGCAGGAGAGAGTTTCAGCATAGTAAAGGGTGAGTACGGCTTCAGATATGCCGCCTTGTCTCACGACAGTTTCATTTCCGCCCTCAGAACAAAACTCTTCTGGGGCGAGGACCTAAGGAATTCCAGATAGTATGTCAGAAACGGAAAACATCAGAATGCCGGTCCACGTGACCATAATAATGGACGGCAACGGCCGCTGGGCCCGCCAGCATGGCAAAGACAGACTTTTCGGCCACAACAACGGAACCGACAGTGTTCGTGAATGCTGCGAATACTGCATCGGACACGGAATAAAATATCTCAGTCTGTTCGCCTTCTCCGAGGAGAACTGGCAGCGGCCGAAGGCGGAAGTCGAAGGGCTTATGCAACTTATGATAAAATCCGTTCTGGGAGAACTCCCGACCTTCATGAAAAACAACGTCAGGTTCAGTATAATCGGAGATCGCCGGAGACTTTCCTCAAATGTCATCGAAGCCGTGGAAAAAGCCGAGGCCCAGACTGCGTCCAACACCGGGCTCAATTTCATTATAATGCTGAGCTACAGCGGTAAATGGGATATAGTTCAGGCTGCGCGCCGTTATGCTGCAGATTGCCTGAAGGCCGGAAGCCTTCAGGACCTGCCGGAGGAGACATTCGCTTCCTACCTCTCCACCGCCGGCATCCCGGAGCCTGACTTGATGATACGTACAAGCGGAGAGCAGCGCATCAGCAATTATATGCTTTGGCAGTGCGCCTATACGGAGTTCTATTTCACACCCGTACTTTGGCCTGATTTTCGCAAAAACGACTTCGATCTCGCCATCCGGGAGTTCAATAAGAGAGAAAGACGGTATGGTGGGATAAAGTAATCGTTTATTTTACTATATTTGCAATTCTATACAGGCCGCTTTTTATGAGAGGAAAATTTTCAAGAAAATGCATTGTCTTGCTCCTGGCTGCAATTCCTTATGTTTCAGCAGCTCAGGAAGAGAACGCCAAATTGTCTTCAGTTGAAGTCGATTATAACGATCCAAAGACATACGTTGTGGGAGGAATCAAAGTCGAAGGCCTGAAATATCTGAACCAGAATCAGATTCTTGCTGTCCTCGGTCTGCATGCGGGCGGTTCCGTGACCGTACCGAGCGATGAACTTTCAGCAGGTATCAAGCGTATCTGGATGCAGGGCGCCGCCTCTGATATAGCACTTTATGTGGACTCTCTCTCCGCAGGCCGTGATACGGCATTCTTCAAGCTCGCCATCCGGGAGCGTCCGCGCGTCATCAGCTGGAACTATGAAGGAATGAAGAAGGGTGAGCGGGACGATATCAAGGAAAAGCTCAATCTCCGCCGCGGCGGCCAGATTTCTGAATATATAAAGAGTTCTTCCGCCGAGGTTATCCGTAATTTCTACAAGGAGAAAGGCTTCGCCGACGTGAAAGTGGATGTCGAAGTCGTGAACGATACGGTAATCAAGAACGCCGCCAGGGTGACTTTCAAGGTGAACAAAGGCAAGAAGCTCAAGGTAAAGCGCATTACTTATCAGGGCAACGACGAGATATCGAAGTTCAAACTGGACCGTTCCATGAAGAAGACCAAGGACGGCAAATGGTACAATTTCTTCTCGTCAAAGAAATTCCTCGAAAAGGAATATGCCAACGACAAGAAGAGTCTCATCGAGACATTCAACGAAGCCGGCTACCGCGACGCCAAGATTCTCGGAGATTCGCTCTACCGGGATGAAAAGGGCAAACTTCACATAGACGTCAGATTCGACAAAGGAAAAAGATACTATTTCAGAAACATAACGTGGACAGGCAACTCCAAGTTCACCGCCGAGGACCTGAACAACCTTCTCCGCATTCAGAGCGGTGACGTCTATGATGTCGTCACGATGGAGAAACGCCTTTTCGGAGGAGAGAAGAACAACGACAATTCCGTATCGAAAATCTATCGCGACAACGGATATCTGTTCTTCAACATCTCACCTGTGGAACTGAAGATAGACGGTGACTCCGTGGATGTGGAGATGCGTATGGTGGAGGGCAAGCCCGCCATTTTCAACAACATCATCATCAACGGCAACACAATCACCAATGAAAAAATAGTACGCCGTGCAGTCTTCACCAGGCCGGGATATCTCTTCCGCCAGACCGATTTCGAACGCTCCATCCGCGAAATCGCCTCGATGGGCCATTTCGATGCCGAGTATGCGGCCGACCCTGCAAAAGGCTACACACTGATACCGAATCCCGTCAACAATACCGTCGATATCGCATACAACGTTTCCGAAAAGTCGAACAGCCAGCTCGAACTCTCCGGCGGATGGGGAAACAATATGTTCGTCGGTACTCTCGGACTCAGTTTCAACAACTTCTCCACCGCAAATTTCTTCAACAAGAAAGCCTGGAGACCGGTTCCTCTCGGAGATGCACAGACACTCTCCATCAGGTTCCAGACCAACGGTTCATACTACACGGCGCTTTCCGCCTCGTTTATGGAACCTTGGCTGACCGGCAAGAAGCCTACGTCACTTCAGATAGGCGCATACTTCACAAGGCAGACAAACTCCTATTCCACATACTACTATCAGGTACTCAACGATGACCAGTATATGGAAATATTCGGAGCCAACATAGGCCTCGGCACCCGATTGAAATGGCCTGACAACTATTTCGTACTCTACAACCAGCTCGGTTGGCAGTCATACAAACTTCAGGACTGGCAGTACAATTTCATCTATTCGACGGGCGTATCCCACAATATCAACTGGTCAACCACTCTCTCCAGAACCTCCACGGACCAGAGCATCTACCCCCGCTCAGGTTCGGAGTTCAGCCTCAGCTTGCAGTTGACACCTCCGTTCTCTCTTATGAGGAAGAATTGGCGGGACATCGACTACGACAGCAAGACGGTTCAGGAGCATTACAAGTGGATAGAGTACCACAAGTGGACATTCAAGGGCACTGTCTATACCAAACTTATCGGAGACCTTGTCCTTATGACAAGAGCGCAGTTCGGCTATCTGGGATATTACAACAAGAAATGGGGATATTCTCCTTTCGAAGGATTCATCGTCGGCGGTGACGGAATGTCCGGCTACAACACATACGGTCAGGAGGTTGTCGGCCTCAGAGGCTATGAGAACTATTCTCTTACCCCTACCAAGGGCAATGCCTATGCCGGCAACGTATATGACAAGTTTACGGTAGAACTCCGCTATCCGGTAATCATGCAGCCGAGTTCTACAATCTATGCGCTGCTCTTCCTTGAAGGCGGTAACTGCTGGTCCGATATCAAACAGTTCAATCCGTTCAGCATCAAGCGTTCGGCCGGAGCGGGCATCAGGGTATTCCTGCCGGTTGTCGGTCTCATCGGAGTTGACTGGGGCTATGGATTCGACAGTACGGCCGAGAAGAAGAGCCAGTTCCATTTCCTCATCGGACAGCAATTCTAATACGAAAAGAATATGAAGAGAATTCTGATTTTTGCAGTTGTTTCAATTTTCGCTCTGGCTGATGCCACAGCGCAGGACAACATAGCATTCATAGACAGCCGCAAGATACTGGAGGCTGTCCCCTCTTATGTAACGGCGCAGAACGAAATAGATGCTCTGGCAAACCAGTATCAGCAGACAATTCAGGAAGAGATTTCCAAAATAGAGAATCTTTACAACAGTTATCAGGCCAGCAAGGCAACACTCCCCGCATCCAGGCGTACAGCCATTGAGAACCAGATTATCAGCAAGGAAAACGCCGTGCAGCAGAAACAGCAGCTCTACTTCGGCGAAGACGGCATAATTCCGAAAAAGAGCGAACAGCTTCTCGATCCCATCCGCAAGAAGATGGATGAAGTGGTGGAGAATGAGGGAAAGAAGGGAGGCTACGCAATGATCATAGATATTGCCGCCTCTTCCGGTGTCGCATACTACAATGCAGACAAGGACATTTCACAAACGATTATCAATATTTTAAATAACCAATTATGAAAAAAATCATTCTTATCTTTTTCTGCGCAGTAACTCTCTGCCTGGCAGCAAACGCTCAGACAGCCCCTAAGTTCGGTCATATCAACACATCCGAGCTTATCGCCCTGATGCCGGAAAGAGACTCCGCAATCATCAAACTTCAAGCTTACAACAACGACCTCATCGAGACTCTCCAGGGAATGGAGGATGAATACAATGCAAAAGTCACAGAGTTCCAGCGCAAACAGAACGACTGGGCTCCGGTAGTCCTTGAGGCAAAAAGCAAAGAGATTCAGGAACTTGCACAGCGTGCTCAGCAGTTCCAGCAGTCTGCACAGCAGGATATGCAGCAGATGCAGCAGACACTTATGGCGCCGGTGATTGACAAGGCCCAGAAGGTTCTTCTGAAACTTTCCAAGGACAATGGCCTCATCTATCTCTTCGATCTCTCCGCAGGGTCAATCCTCTATCAGGATGAGACAGCAAGCATCAATCTTCTTCCTCTTGCGAAGAAAGAACTCGGAATTCCTGCCGAAAAGGTGGCTCCGACACAGATTCCAGAAAGCAAACAGGCAAAATAACAACATAAATATAAATCCAAAACTCAGTAATGCAACATAAAGTAATTGACACGAAAGATGTTGTAATCAGGTTCTGCGGAGACTCCGGAGACGGTATGCAGCTCACCGGTACACTGTTCGCCGACGCTTCAGCCCTATACGGAAACGAAATCTCCACATTCCCCGATTATCCAGCTGAAATCCGCGCTCCTCACGGCACGGTTTCAGGCGTATCAGGTTTTCAGGTGCACGTAGGTGCTCAGGAAGTCAACACTCCGGGCGACTACGCCGATGTGCTTGTAGCAATGAACCCCGCAGCGCTCCGCGCAAATGCAAAATGGGCCAAGCCAACCGCCACCATCATCATCGATGATGACACCTTCACCGAAGATCTCATAAAAAGGGCCGGTTATGCGACAATGAATCCTATTGAGGAACTGCGCATCGAAGATCGCAATATCATCGTTTCTCCAATCACTTCTCTTACAAAAGAGAGCCTGAAAGACAGCGGAATGGACCAGAAAGCCATCGTAAGGTGCAAGAATATGTTCACCCTTGGTATGTGCTTCTATATGTTCAACCGTCCTCTCGAATATACCTATGCTTATCTTGAAAAGAAGTTCAAGAAGAAACCGGAACTGATTGCTCCGAACAAAAAGGTGCTTTTTGACGGCTACAATTATGCCAGCAACATTCAAGCTATAGCCAATACCTATACTATAAAGCCTGCAAAACAGGAAAAAGGCGTTTATCGCAATATAAGCGGCAATCAGGCTACAGCCTGGGGCCTTATCGCAGCGTCTGAGAAGAGTGGACGTCCGCTCTTCTGCGGCTCATACCCTATCACTCCTGCCACCGCCATCCTCGAAGAGCTTGCAATCCACAAGAATCTCGGTGTCAAGACGTATCAGGCAGAAGACGAAATCGCCGGCATCTGCACCGCAATAGGTGCGGCCTATGCAGGCAATATGGCTGTCACGACAACTTCAGGACCAGGCCTCAGCCTCAAGTCCGAAGCTCTCGGTCTTGCAATGATTACCGAACTTCCTCTCGTCGTGGTTGACGTTCAGCGAAGCGGCCCTTCAACAGGCATCCCTACCAAAACCGAGCAGACAGACCTCAATCAGGCTCTTTACGGCCGCAACGGCGAATGCCCTGTAGCGGTCATAGCCGCCCATTCTCCAAGCCACTGCTTCGATGCTGCATTCTATGCAGGCAAATTCGCAATGGAACATATGATGCCTGTAGTACTCCTTTCCGAAGGTTTCCTCGGAAACGGCAGCGAGCCTTGGAAGATTCCTTCAATGAAGGACTATCCGGCAATCAACCCTCCGATCATCGACTCTTCGGAAGGCGCATACCAGCCGTTCGCCCGCGATGCAAAGACTTTTGCCCGCAAATGGGCATTCCCGGGAAAGGCAGGTCTCGAACACCGTGTAGGTGGCCTTGAGAAGAATACGGCCGGTGTAATCTCCTCAGATCCGGAGAACCACGAGAAGATGGTCGCCGAGCGCGCCGAGAAGGTTGCCCGTCTGGCTGATTACATACCGGAGCAGAAGGTCATCGGAGCTGAAAAGGCAGATGTCCTGATAGTCGGATGGGGTGGTACTTTCGGCCATCTCTATTCCGCATACAACGATCTGGCTGATGAAGGAAAGAGCGTGGCTCTCTGCCACTTCGACTTTATCAACCCGCTTCCGAAGAATACGGCCGACATCTTCAGAAACTACAAGAAGATTATCGTCTGTGAGCTTAACAGCGGACAGTTCGCCGACTATCTGAGGGCTAAGCACCCGCAGTTCAAGTATGAGCAGTACAACAAGGTTCAGGGACAGCCGTTCATCGTAGAGGACGTTGTCGCTGCAGTAAGGAAATTATTCTAGGAGGAAGAGATTATGAAATATACAGCACAGGATTTCAAATCAAATCAGGAGGTACGCTGGTGTCCGGGTTGCGGAGACCACGCAGTGCTCGCTTCCCTTCAGAGGGCCCTTCCTGAAATCGCAGAGGCACTTGATATGCCTAAGGAACGTTTTGTCGTCGTATCCGGCATCGGATGCTCCTCACGCCTTCCTTATTATATGAATACATTCGGTTTCCACAGCATTCACGGCCGCGCAACCGCCATCTCTTCAGGTGTGAAGGTCGCAAACCCCGAGCTCAGCGTATGGCAGGCTTGCGGAGACGGTGACGCTCTTGCAATCGGCGGAAACCACTTCATTCACGCAATCCGCAGGAACATCGACATCAACATCATCCTGTTCAACAACCAGATCTACGGTCTGACAAAGGGACAGTATTCTCCGACTTCAAAACTCGGCCAGATAACCAAGACATCCCCTTACGGAACAGTTGAGAATCCTTTCACTCCGGGCAGTCTCGTACTTGGTGCACGCGGCACTTTCTTCGCACGCAGCCTTGACAGTGAGCTTGCTCTCAATCAGGAGATTATGCTCGCTGCGGCAAAACACGACGGATGCTCCGTGATGGAAATGCTCACCAATTGCGTCATCTTCAACGATGGTGCGCATATGGCCATTTCCGACCGTGCTGTCCGCGCAGACCGCACCATCACTCTCCGCCACGGTGAGCCGATGCTCTTCGGTGCTCAGAAGGACAAGGGCCTTGTTCTCTGCGACGGCAAGCTCAAAGTTGTCAAGATAGGCGAAAACGGCGTGACAATCAAGGATATCCTTATCCACGACGCACACAGTGAGGATACTGCAATCCAGAATCAGCTCATCAATATGAAGTATCCTGATTTCCCTGTGGCACTCGGAGTCATCCGCGACGTTAAGGACGCAACCTACAACGACAGGGTGGAAGCACAGCTCGCCGAGGTGAAGGAAAAGATTTCCAACATCAAATGTATGGACGACCTTCTTCACAGCGGAGCCACCTGGACTGTGGAATAACGGAAAAGACAGTTAACAACATAACACACAACCTAATAAAATTTTTAAAAACAAATCATGAAAGTAGCTGAAATAATGGCCAACCTCGAGGCTAAGCACCCGGGCGAGAGCGAGTATCTCCAGGCCGTTCGCGAAGTTCTCGATTCAATCGAGGAAGTTTACAACCAGCATCCGGAATTCGAAAAAGCAAAGATCGTTGAGAGAATGGTCGAGCCAGACCGTATCTTCACTTTCCGCGTTACCTGGGTGAATGACAAGGGTGAGGTTTGCACAAACCTTGGTTACCGCGTTCAGTTCAACAGCGCTATCGGCCCTTACAAGGGTGGTCTCCGCTTCCACAAGGCAGTAACCCCTTCAATGCTCAAGTTCCTCGGTTTCGAACAGACATTCAAGAATGCTCTTACCACTCTCCCAATGGGTGGCGGTAAAGGCGGTTCTGATTTCGATCCGGTTGGAAAGTCAAATGACGAAATTATGCGTTTCTGCCAGGCATTCATGCTCGAACTCTGGCGCTGCATCGGTCCTGACCAGGATATTCCTGCAGGTGACGTAGGTGTTGGCGGTCGTGAAATCGGTTTCCTCAACGGAATGTATCAGAAACTCGCTCGTCAGTACCACACCGGTGTCCTCACAGGTAAGGGTATGACTTGGGGCGGCTCGATTCTCCGTCCTGAAGCTACCGGCTTCGGTGCCCTCTATTTCACAGAGCACGTTCTCAAGACTGCCGGCAAGGACATCAAAGGCAAGACCGTAGCAGTTTCAGGTTTCGGTAACGTTGCTTGGGGTGCCTGCACAAAGGCTACTGAACTCGGTGCAAAGGTAGTTGCCATCTCAGGTCCGGACGGTGTCTGCGAGATCCCTGGCGGCATTACCAAAGAGATGATTGACTATATGCTCGAAATGCGCGCATCAAACCGCAACAAGGTTGAAGATATGGCAACCAAGTTCCCTGGTGCAGCAAAATTCACAGCAGGCAAGAAGGCTTGGTCAGTGAAGTGCGACATCGCTCTTCCTGCAGCATTCCAGAACGAACTTTCAAAGGCAGATGCTGAGGAACTCGTGAAGAACGGTACCTGGTGCTGCTGCGAAATCTCCAACATGGGTTGCCAGGCTGACGCTATCCACTACTTCCAGTCTGTTCCGGGCTTCCTCTTCGCTCCGGGCAAGGCAGTCAATGCAGGTGGCGTAGCTACTTCAGGCCTCGAAATGACTCAGAACGCCGAGCACATCAGCTGGTCCGGCAAAGAGGTTGACGAGCGTCTCCACACAATTATGGCATCAATCCACGAGCAGTGCGTCAAGTTCGGCACACAGCCTGACGGTAAGATCGACTATGTAAAGGGCGCAAACATCGCCGGCTTTATGAAAGTCGCTACCGCTATGCTTGAGCAGGGTCTTGTTTAATTGTAACTCTAAGAGTTGAAATACTCGATGGAGCCTTTCCTCGTGGAAGGCTCCATTTTTTTGATGCCTTCCAGAACGCGTTTGGCCTGACGGGCCACAGCGGGAGCCGGGTTGATGACGGTGACGGAAGGGCCTGCGATGCGCTCTATGACGGGTTGGAGGAAAGGGTAGTGGGTGCATCCAAGGACAATGTGGTCAGCTCCTTCTGCCAGCATCGGGTCTATACAGTCGTGGATAAGTTTCTCTACCTGTTCTCCGTCAAGTATTCCGGCTTCTACGGTCTCCACCAGCCCTTCACCGACTCTCTGAATCACTTTGACCTCTTCGGAAAATCTGGCCAGAGTGTTGAGGTAGAGTCTGCCTTTGAACGTGCCGCTGGTGGCCAGTACGCCCACGACTCCGGTCTTGCTGCTCAGCGCGGCAGGTTTCAGTGCGGGCTCCATACCTATAAATGGAATGGGATAATGTTCCCGTAGATAGGAGATTGCCGCTGCAGTGGCTGTATTGCAGGCCACTACAATCATTTCGCAGCCCTTGTCCATCAGGAATTCGGTAATGGCGCAGGCTCTGTCAATTATGTATTGAGGGGAGCGCGGGCCGTAGGGGCAGTGGGCGGTATCGGCGTAGTAGATATAGTCTTCCTGCGGCATCAGTGCCACAAGTTCCTTGAGGACCGACTTGCCTCCCTGTCCCGAATCGTAAACTCCAATCATATCAAATGTCGAATGAGAGTCCGCAGAAAATGGCGTTCTTTATCGGACCTTTCTGAGGTGCAAAAACATATGTGGCATTCACTCCTATGCCGCGCATTCTGACTCCTACCCCCGCACCGGCAAAGGAAGGGATAGTCTCCGGGGCTGAAGAGTAGTGATAACCGCCTCTGGCGAAAAACCATCCGTTGTATGAATATTCAACGCCTCCTGATGCTGTGACGGCTCTGAACGCCTGCGGAATATAAAAACCCGCATCGGCAGCGAGCACGAACCGGTGGGTGAGCGTTGCGTTGAAAGAGTAGGAAAGGCCGGCCTTGACATTAGATGGAAGATGCTTTCCTATATTGGAGGCTTTGAGTCCCGCCGTGAATCCTCCTTCATTGTATGACAGGCCGACATCTGCGCAGAATACCTTGCCGCTGCCGCCGTCGTAATCGGACAGCTTCATATATTTGACAGTGGCGTTGGCGTAAAGGACGTCCCCGAAAACAAATGTCAGTCCACCCCCGGCCATCAGGTCCTTCGAGCCGCGCAGCATAAGGTTCACACCGGCCTTGCGGCCGGCGGCAAAGAATGTGCTTGCTGCAAATTCGTTGTTTGCTTCACCTGAGGATGCGATTCTGATGTACGATGCGTCCAGGGAAAACTGTCTGCTCGCAAGCATAGGTGCCGTGATTGAGACGTCACCCATTGCCATGGCTTCGGTATTGCCGGAAAACAACAGCCAGCTCGGAGTCCGGGCGCCTGACGCTCCTGCAAGAAGAGCGATGCCAACAATTGAAAGGATTATTTTTTTCATGTAAAAAGTATAGAATGCTAAGTTACTAAAAAATCGTGCATAATGGACACAATTTCGAAATTTGAAGAAAAATTTGTCAATTACAGGATAATAATGTACATTTGCTGCTTACAATGCATGTTATGCATTTTGACAAAATAGAAAGCACACTAATTTTCTAACCAAAAAACTAACCTATGAGGATTTTAAAATTCTGTTTGACAAGCCTCGTTGCCGTGCTGTTCGTAACTGCAGCTTATGCTCAGAACATCACAGTTAAGGGTAATGTCACTGACAATGCCACCGGCGAGCCGGTGCCATTCGC
>JAGHST010000028.1 GCA_018065695.1 Candidatus Cacconaster caballi
GGAAAGATACTGTTTCCACCGTGAAGGAAGTCTCTCCGCTTGCCGCAAGGCGGGAGAAGATTCCACTCCGGCCGCAGGCAAGCCCCTTCCGGGGAAATGCGTCCTGAAGCGGAACTTCTCCCGCCTTGGAATCGTGTTCCGGGAGGAAAGATACTGCTTCGAAGGACCTAAGCACCCGCGCTTGATAGCGGGGGAACCGCGAGTGTAACGAGCGGTGGGATGAGCGCGAAGCGCGAAGTCCTGAGAAACAGTATCTTTCCTCCCGGCTCCCGGCCACGATGTCGCAGATGCTTGTACAGTTCTCCGCCGTGGGCCTTGTCCCACTACCATCTTGATACCCTGCTTGCGGCATACTCCCACTATCTGCTCGGGGCTGTAATCCGGATGTAAAGATTTATACTTAATATAAACCTTTATCTCACAGAGTATTCCATAAAAATTGCGTTTAAAACTTGAATTCTGCCGAAACATTTTTCCTGATGATTCGTATAAAAAAGTGTCGTTTTCGAGCGGCGCTTTTTTTTGAGTTTATAAACATCTTGATAAATGAGACAATTAAAGATTACCAAGTCCATCACCAACAGGGAAAGCGCATCCCTGGACAAGTATCTTCAGGAGATAGGCCGTGAGGAACTGATTACGGTTGAAGAGGAAGTGGAGCTCGCGCAGCGCATCAGAAAAGGAGACCAGGAGGCTCTGGAAAAGCTCACCAGAGCAAACCTCCGCTTCGTGGTCTCTGTGGCAAAGCAATATCAGAATCAGGGCATCAGCCTGCCGGACCTTATCAACGAGGGTAACCTCGGACTTATCAAGGCCGCCGAGAAGTTTGATGAAACCAGAGGCTTCAAATTCATCTCCTATGCAGTGTGGTGGATCAGACAGTCGATTCTCCAGGCTCTCGCGGAGCAGAGCCGAATCGTCAGACTACCTCTCAATCAGGTAGGATCCCTCAATAAGATAAACAAGGCCCTTTCCAAGTTCGAGCAGGAAAACGAGCGTATGCCGTCGCCCGACGAACTTGCGGAAATGCTTGAGATTCCGCGTGAAAAGATAGCCGACACTCTTCGTGTAAGCGGCCGTCACGTATCTGTGGACGCTCCGTTTGTGGACGGGGAGGACAACAGCCTTCTCGACGTCCTGGTCAATAACGATTCGCCGAATGCCGACAAGGGGCTTGTGAACGAGTCTCTCAACAAGGAGATTGAAAGGGCGCTCTCCACTCTGACGGAACGTGAGCGCGACATAGTCCGCTATTTCTTCGGTATCGGCTGTCAGGAGATGACACTTGAAGAAATCGGTGAAAAATTCGGCCTTACAAGGGAACGTGTACGTCAGATAAAGGAGAAGGCTATCCGCCGTCTCCGCCACAGTGCAAGGAGCAAACTTCTCAAAGGATATCTCGGATAACGTACAATACAAGGATTTATGGGAAATTTTTTCAATTCAATAGGAAACGGAATCGCTGCGTTCAGTGATTTCATTTGCGGATATCCGCTATTCTTCCTCCTGATAGGAGGCGGTCTTTTCTTCTTGTTCTACAGCAAGTTCGCTCCGCTGCGCCACTACGGTAAGGCCATCGCTGCACTTCGCGTCAAGGACAACAGAGCCGAAGGCCAGATATCTTCTTTTGAGGCTCTCACCAGCGCCATCGCAGCAACTGTGGGAATGGGCAACATAGCCGGTGTGGCCGTGGCCCTTTCAATCGGAGGCCCGGGTGCAATATTCTGGATGTGGGTGAGTGCGATAGTCGGTATGGCCACCAAGTTCTTCGAAGGAACCATAGCGGTGATGTACAAGGGCAAGGATGATGCGGGCGAAACGCAGGGCGGCCCTATGTATATGATACTTAATGGACTGGGGAAGAAATGGAAACCTCTCGCGGTATTTTTTGCCATATTCGGTCTTATCGGAACTCTCTGCATAATGCAGTCCAACCAGCTTACGGAGTCCATCACAACCATTTTCTTCACTCCTGAACAGAATACCGTGATGCTCCGTCTCATAATCGGAATCTGCATAACGGTTATCGTTGCATTCGTCGTCATAGGCGGCATCCAGCGTATCTCCAATATAGCCACCAAACTTGTACCTGCGATGGTGGGACTCTACTTTATACTTGTAATTTATATTATGATACGTCACGCAGGACTCATTCCGGGCGTGTTCAGAGATATCATTGTAGGGGCGTTCTCTCCGCGAGGAGCTCTCGGAGGAGGAATCGGCTCCATCATAACCATAGCGCTCACCGGTGTCCGCCGTGCCGCTCTGGTAAACGAAGCCGGAGTCGGAACCGCATCTATGATGCACGGTGCATCGAAAAACAATGAACCTGCACGCGAAGGTCTTGTGGCAATGATAGGCCCTTCAATAGACTCGGGCCTTGTCTGCACGCTCACCGCCATCTCCATTCTTATCGGAGCCGCGATCAATCCGGCCATTATGCCAACAGGCGATGGAATGGGCTCTATGGAAGGCCTGAAGCTGGCACTGAACGCATTCGATGCAGCCATTCCGGGAGTGGGCAGCTATCTGCTCTTTTTGATGGTCATTATGTTCGCATTCAGCACGATGTTCTCGTATTCGTATTACGGTCAGAAATGTACCGGATTCCTTTTCGGATCCAAGTACTCCAAATATTACAACTATTTCTTCCTTGCAATGCTCGTGGTAGCGGCAATTATTCCGCTCAAGGCTGCGGTGAGCCTCATCGACTCGGCTTTTGCCCTTATGGCATTCCCGACAATGTTCACTCTCTTCTGCCTGGCGCCTAAGGCCCGCAAGGAGATGGACAAGTACTTTGCAAAGGTAAAAACTGAAAAAAAGAAGAAATGATGGGACCATTCGAATTTGCAGGCATACAGGTGCGCAATGCCGTAATGGCATTGTACAATGCTGAAGTTCAGGATAATCTGATTCAACTACAGCCTACTCGCAAAGAGTTTGAAGGTGATGTGACACTGGTGGCTTTCCCTCTTTTGAAGACAAGCCGCAAAGCTCCCGAGGCAACGGCGGCCGAGATAGGGCAGTGGCTCTCGGACAATTGCAGCGAAGTGTCCGGATTCAATGTAGTAAAGGGCTTTCTCAACATAAAGCTGTCAGGCTCTTTCTGGGCAGGCGTTCTGTCCGACATAGCCGCTACGCCGGATTACGGACAGCTTCCTGCGACAGGCAAGACCGTGATGGTGGAGTTTTCCTCACCGAATACGAACAAACCGCTCCACCTGGGCCACGTGCGCAACAATCTTCTCGGCTGGAGCGTGTCAATGCTTCTTGCAGCAAACGGCCACAGGGTGATAAAAGTCAATCTGGTAAATGACAGGGGCATCCATATCTGCAAGTCGATGCTTGCCTGGCTGCGTTGCGGCAACGGTGTCACGCCGGAAAAAGCCGGAAAGAAAGGAGACCATCTGATAGGGGACTACTATGTCAAGTTCAATGACCTGCTCAAGGAAGAGGTGAAGGAACTGGTCGCCGGCGGAATGAGCGAGGAGGAGGCGGAGAAAAATGCTCCCGTGCTCAAGGAGGCTCAGTCTATGCTGGTAAGATGGGAGCAGGGCGACCCCGAAATCAGAAACCTTTGGAAGATGATGAACGGTTGGGTGTATGAAGGCTTCGACCGTACTTACGCCGATCTGGGCATCAGCTTCGACAAGACATATTACGAAAGTGATACATATCTTCTGGGCAAGTCTCTCGTTGAGGACGGACTTGCAAGAGGAATTTTTGAACGTCATCCCGACGGCAGTGTCTGGTGCGACCTTACGTCTGACGGCCTGGACCAGAAGCTCCTGCTGCGCAGCGACGGTACTTCGGTCTATATGACACAGGATCTCGGAACTGCCAGCCAACGCTACAAGGAGTACGGCTTTGACGAGCATATATACGTGGTGGGCAACGAACAGAACTACCACTTCCAGGTGCTCAAGCTGATACTTGGAAAACTCGGTTTCGACTGGTCTGATGCCATATATCATATGTCATACGGAATGGTGGAACTCCCGGAGGGCAAGATGAAGTCGCGTGAAGGTACCGTGGTGGATGCCGATGACCTTATCGAAAAGATGTATCAGACAGCAAAGGAAACTTCGCTGGAACTGGGCAAACTTGAAGGAATGGATGACGCCGGACAGGACGAGCTTTTCAGAATGCTTGGACTCGGAGCGCTCAAGTATTTCATCATAAAGGTCGATCCACGCAAAACAATGCTCTTCGATCCCAAGGAATCCATTGACTTCAACGGCAACACCGGTCCTTTCATCCAGTATACCCACGCCCGCATCAAATCCATCCTTCGCCGCGCAGGCGAAAGTGGAGCGGCGACCCGCGCTCCTCTCAATGCAAAGGAAGAGTCTCTCATCGGAATTCTTGCCTCATATCCGGATAAAATACGGGAGGCCGGTGCAGCTCACTCCCCGGCAATCATAGCCAACTATGCATACGAACTTGCCAAGGAGTTCAACCAGTATTATCACGACACTCAGATACTCAAGGAAGAGGATGGGGCTGTCCGCTCGCAGAGACTTCTGCTTATAGGGACAATCGCACGCGTACTGACCCATTCGATGGATATTCTCGGTATCAGACTCCCGGAGCGAATGTAATCTGCCGTATGATGTTTCTGCCGACAAGCAAGAAAGAAGTTGAGGCTCTCGGCTGGGATTACATCGACGTGATTCTTTTCAGCGGGGATGCCTATGTGGATCACCCGGCCTTCGGCACCGCCATCATTGCGCGCGTGCTGGAGGCTGAGGGCTACCGGGTGGCTGTCGTGCCTCAGCCCAACTGGAGAGATGACTTGCGGGACTTCCGCAAACTCGGCGCTCCGCGGCTCTTTTTCGGTGTCACTGCAGGCGCAATGGATTCGATGGTGAACCACTATACTGCAGCCAAACGCCTGCGCAGCGACGATGCCTATACGCCTGAAGGCCGCCCCGGAGCGCGCCCGGACAGGGCTGTGACGGTCTATTCCCGGATTCTCAAGCAACTGTTTCCTGAAGTGCCCGTCGTCATCGGAGGAATCGAAGCTTCGCTCCGGCGCGAACGCCACTACGACTATTGGGACGACAGGATGCACGCTCCGATTCTGGAAGAGAGCGGTGCGGATTATCTTGTTGCCGGAATGGGGGAAAAGGCTGTTGTCAAGATAGCTTCCGCTCTTTCACGGGGAGAAGATCTGCCTGAAAGGATTCTCTTCGGTGAACCTCTCACAGAGGCGGAGCTCGATGCAGTCTATGACCTCCCTTTCACAAAGCTGCCTCATCCGCGCTACAAGGGCAAGCGCATTCCCGCCTACGATATGATAAAGTTCTCCATCACAACCCATCGTGGCTGTTTCGGGGGATGCAGTTTCTGCGCCATTACGGCCCATCAGGGCAGAACCATACAGTCGAGAAGCGCTTCTTCCATAATTCGCGAAGTGGAGAGTCTTACCCGTCATCCGGAGTTCCGCGGCACCATCACTGACCTCGGAGCCCCAACCGCCAATATGTACAGAATGGGCGGTCGCGACAAGTCTCTTTGCGAAAAATGTGTACGCACTTCGTGTCTCTTTCCGAACATGTGCCGCAATCTGCAACACGACCACACCTCTTTGCTGGAGCTTTATGAAAAGGTGCTGAAGGTGCCCGGAGTCAAGCACGTCTATATAGGCAGCGGTATCCGCTATGATCTTTTCCTCGACGTGAACGGCTTCATCAGTGAAGACGGGCGAAGGTATTTCGAACAGCTTGTGACAAAGCATACCAGCGGCAGATTGAAGGTGGCTCCCGAACATACCGAAGATCACGTTCTCAAAGCTATGGCCAAGCCTTCATTCAAGCTTTTCGAGCGGTTGAGAGTGGAATTTGACGAGGTTTGCCGACGGCACGGTCTCAATTACCAACTTGTCCCTTATTTCATCTCTTCCCACCCCGGCTGCACGATGAGAGATATGCAGGCGTTGAGCAGGAAGGCTGCTCTGCACGGTTTGTATATGGACCAGGTGCAGGATTTCACGCCTACTCCGATGACCGTTTCAACGCAGATGTTCGCCTCGGGGCGGGATCCGCGCACCGGAGAACCTCTCTTTGTGGAGCGTGACATAGCAGGAAAACAGAAACAGAAGTCATTTTTCTTCAAGAAACGATAAATTATTTTTGTTTGTTCTAAAAAATGCCCTATTATTGCACCTGCAAACCGATTTTCAAATGGCAGAAAAAGATATAAAAAAGAAAAGAGCTGTCATCAGCTACGAAAATATGACTGAAGAGCTTCTTGAAGCATTCAAGGAAAAATACCCTCGTGGCTACTCCGATTATATGGGTGACATTTTCAAGGTGGACAAGCCGGATGGGACGTCGTTCTATGCCGTAACTCTTGAAGTCCCTGATGCCTTGTATCTTGTAAAGATAAAGGTCAAGGTGGACGATTATGATGACGCAGCTGAAGAACTCTTCAAGGATAATGATTCCGAAGAAGATGAAGAATCTGAAGACAGCAGCTTCCCTGCAAGCGATGATGATATAGCCGCCGCGGCTGCCGCTGAAGGTGAAGAGGGTGAAGAATAACAATCAAGCCAAATTGTCGGAAAAGAGCCTGCTGCTGATTCTGTCGGTGGCAGTGGGGCTTGTGTGCGGCTTTGCCGCTGTTCTGCTCAAGAATCTCATCCGCTGGATACAGAGCGGCCTGACCTTCTGGTTCGACGAGCCTTCAGATGATTTCCTCCTTCTCGTATATCCGGGCATAGGTATGCTGCTGTCATATCTCTTCGTCCGGTTCATCGTCAAGGACGATATCAGCCACGGGGTGACCAAGGTTCTGCTTGCCGTTTCCAAAAACGAATCGAGGATAGGAAGACGCAACACCTGGTCTTCGATAGTGGCCAGCGCCCTGACCATCGGATTCGGAGGCTCTGTCGGTGCCGAGGCACCGATTGTGTATAGCGGGGCTGCCATCGGCTCGAACGTCGCGCGCAGATTCGGCCTCTCATACAAGAATATGACCATCCTTCTGGGCTGCGGTGCGGCAGCTGCGGTGGCGGGAATATTCAAGGCCCCTATGGCAGGAGTGCTCTTCACTCTCGAGATACTGCTGTTCAACATTTCGATGAACTCCATTCTGCCGATACTGATTGCTTCTGTAACGGCTACGGTGGTGACATATTTCATGATGGGAGATTCGGTGACATTCTCCAACGCCATAGAGGCGTTCAGTATGCGCAATCTTCCGTTCTATCTTATTCTCGGTCTTTTCTGCGGTGCAGTATCGCTCTATTTCATCCGTACCACCCTGCGTGTCGAGGACAAGATGAGAAAGATATCGGGACCTTGGGCAAGGTGGATTCTCTGCTCGGTCTCCCTTGGCCTGATGATTTTCATTTTCCCGCCTCTGTATGGAGAAGGATATGATTCACTGACACTGATGCTCAACAACAACGCCACGGATGTTGCCGGCGGGCTTTTCGGTAATCTTCTGGGCGACAAATGGATATTTCTCGCGTTCTTCGCCTGTGTGATGATGTTGAAAGTCTATGCGACAGCATTGACTAATGCGGGCGGTGGAGTAGGCGGCACGTTCGGTCCTACTCTGGTGTGCGGAGGAATGGCCGGATTCGTTGTGGCACGCCTGATCAATCTTACCGGTTTTGCCGCTCTGCCGGAAGCGAATTTTGTCCTTGCCGGGATGGGCGGAATGATGGCGGCTGTGATGCAGGCGCCTATGACCGCTATCTTCCTGATTGCCGAAATTACCGGCGGATATGAACTATTCATACCTCTTATCGTCACTTCTGCAGTCAGCTATGGGGCAATACGCATTTTTGAGCAGTATTCCATCTATACGAAGCGCATAGCGGCTCAAGGCGCTCTTCTCACCCACGACAGCGACAGGGCCGTCCTCACTCTGCTCAAGACCGCAGATCTGGTGGAGAGTGATTTCCTCCCGATAGACGTGGAGGCCGATCTGGGCGATCTTGTAAAGAACATCTCGATGAGTCATAGGAATATATTCCCGGTGGTGGACAGCGAGGGACATTTCCGTGGAATAGTGACGTTGGACGATGTCCGTGAGAAGATGTTCGACCAGAGTCAGTACAAAACCGTCAGGATATACCACATAATGAAGAGTGCTCCCGCATTCGTCTATTCAGACGACAAGATGGAGACAGTGATGGAGAAGATGGAGGCCACGGGTGCATGGAATCTGCCTGTAGTCGATGACGAGAACAAATATGTCGGGTTCGTTTCCAAGAGCAAGATTTTTTCATCATACAGAGAGCAACTTCAACAGGTTTCAAGTGAATAAACTCTACACAGACCATATTGCCACCATCCTTCAGGTAAAGACCTGGCAGGTGGAAAATTGCGTGGAACTTCTCGAAGAGGGCGCCACGGTTCCTTTCATCAGCCGCTACCGCAAGGAACGCACCGGCACTCTCGACGAGATACAGGTGGCTGAAATCAAGCACCGGACTGAGAAATTCACCGAATTGGAAAAGCGCAAGGAGTCTGTCCTGAACAGTATTGACGAGCAGGGAAAACTGACGCCTGAATTGCGCAGAGCCATTGAAAACGAGGTGGATCCGCAGACGGTGGAAGACCTTTATCTTCCTTACCGGCCAAAGCGTCGCACACGTGCGTCGGTAGCAAGGGAAAAGGGTCTGGAACCGTTGGCTGTGCGTATTTTGGAGATGCAATGCGACAGGCCCGAAGATGAGGCTTCCCGCTATGTCTCGAAAGATGTGGCGGATGCTCAGGAAGCCCTCTCAGGCGCCAGGGACATAATAGCCGAGATGATTTCGGATTCCCAGCCGGTACGCTCGCAACTTCGAGACCTCTATTCACGTTGGGGGACGGTGGTCTCAAAAATTGTCAAGGGTAAGGAAGAAGACGACGAGGCTGCCAAATATCTCAATTATTTCGATTTTTCCGAAAAATTGGACAAAATACCTTCTCACCGGCTTCTTGCGGTGCTTCGGGCAGTGGACCAGGGCTATCTTTCCGTCAAAGTGGAAGTGTCGCACGACTATGCTCTCGAACGCATCGGCAGAAAGGTGTATGGCGGCCGCAGACGTCCTTCGGACAGTTGCCGACGGCAGGTGGATATGGCTTGCGAGGATGCTTTCAAGAGGTTGCTTCATCCTTCCATTGAAAACGAGACCCTCGCTGCCGCCAAGGAGAAGGCTGATATTGAAGCCATCCGCGTGTTCGGGGAGAACCTGCGTGAACTGCTTCTCGCTCCTCCGGTAGGCCAGAAGCGCACTCTTGCCATAGACCCCGGCTTCAGGACCGGCTGCAAAGTGGTGTGCCTGGATGCTCAGGGAACTTTGCTCCATAATGAGACTATATATCCGCATCCTCCTGTGAATGAGAAGATTGCCGCGATGAAGAAGGTGTCTGACATGGTGGAGGCGTACAAAATAGAAGTCATTGCCATAGGCAATGGTACCGCAGGCCGGGAGACCGAGGCATTCATCAAGAAAATCGCCCTTCCTGAAGGTGTCAGGGTCTATTCGGTGTCAGAAGACGGAGCCTCTGTATATTCCGCTTCCGATACGGCACGCGCTGAGTTTCCGCAATATGACGTTACCGTACGCGGGGCTGTCTCCATTGGACGCCGCCTGATGGATCCTCTTGCCGAACTTGTCAAGATAGACCCGAAAAGCATCGGTGTGGGGCAGTATCAGCACGACGTTGATCAGACACTCCTCAAGTCCCGTCTGGATGAAACGGTGGAAAGCTGCGTGAACAGCGTAGGAGTCAATCTCAATACGGCTTCCAGCCACCTTCTGTCGTATGTCTCCGGCATCGGTCAGGCGTTGGCTCAGAACATTGTAGATTATCGTACCGAAAACGGGCCTTTTACTTCCAGGGCACAGATTAAAAAAGTCAAGAGATTGGGAGACAAGGCTTTCGAGCAGTGTGCAGGCTTCCTCCGCATTACAGGCGCATCCAATCCTCTGGATGACAGCGCCGTTCATCCTGAGCGATATGCTCTGGTGGAGAAGATGGCTTCAGATGCGGCGGTATCTCTGGAGGAATTCATCAGCAGCGAGGAGGTGCGCAGCAAGGTCAGTCTTGAGCGTTATGTCTCTGACGAAGTCGGAATGCCGACGCTCAATGACATTATGGCTGAAATATCGAAGCGTGGCCGCGATCCCCGCGGCTCCATCCGCGTATTCGAATTTTCATCCGAAATCCACAGTATCGAAGATGTGCGTGAGGGTATGGTTCTGCCGGGCATTGTAACCAACGTTACGGCTTTCGGTGCTTTCGTGGATATAGGTATTCACGAGAACGGTTTGATTCACGTCTCTCAGATGGCCGACACCTATGTCAACGACCCGTCCAAGGTGCTGAAAGTTCATCAGCAACTTCAGGCCCGCGTCATCAGCGTGGATCTTTCCCGTCGCCGTATCGGCTTGTCCCTCAAGCATCTGAACTGAAAAAACCTGTATTTTAAGAGTGGTTCTTGACCGCGCTACGGTATTGTGACATCACGACGCCCAGAAGGGAGATACCCATCGAGGCGATTTGGATGGCGGACAGATGGTCTTTGCCGGTGAAGTAGGCGGTGATGGCCGAAACTACCGGAATCAGTGCAGTGAAGACTGCGGACTTTGTGACGCCTATCTTGCCGATTGAGTGGGTGTAGAACAGGAAGCAGAGGCAGGAGCAGATCAGCGCCAGACACAGTAGCGGCGAAATGACGTCCAGACCCAGATATTCCGGTTTCCACTCTGGCAGACCCCAGATGAGGAAGGGTATCAGAAAGAATGGAATGGCAAATGAAAACTGGTATGTCACGATGGTGACGGCCGTGTATTTGTGTGTGAGTTTGCGGCAGAAGAAACTGTAGCAGAGAGAGCCGACAACGGAGAGCATCAGCACGGAGATTCCGGTCCAGTAATTGTCCGACCTCAGCGAACCTCCTGCAATGAGCATCGTTCCCACTCCAATCAGAGTCACGACAACTCCCGCAAGATTCAGTTTCGTCATTGCTTCGTGGAAAAACACCTGTCCCACAATGGCTGTGAATATCGGGATGGAGGCAATAACCACCGCCACAAGTGTCGGGGAATCTGTTATCAGCAGGCCGAAAGTCTCTCCGAGGAAATAGAGGAAAGGTTCGAAAAAGACCAGAAAAATGAAGTATTTGAGATCTCCTTTCCGTATCTTCTGCAGTTTGCCGGTCGGAACGGTGATGGCGAGCATCGTTATTCCCGCAACCACCATTCTCATGAATATGAAGACGAAGACAGGAACGTTACGGTCGAGAATATCGTCGGACCATATCAGGGAGAATCCCCAGAAAAGAATGGCCAGGGAAATCAGTAAATAGTCCTGAAACGAAGGCTTATTGCTTTGCACGGATTTTACGCAGTCTAAGTAAGAGAACGCCCCAGAATGCTTCGCCGAAGATACTTGATGACATCTTTGAAGTTCCTTCCTTTCTGTCGATGAAAATTATCGGGACTTCTTCGATTTTGTATCCGAGTTTCCATGCATTGTATTTCATCTCAATCTGGAAGCCGTAGCCGTGCATACGGATTCTGTCAAAATCAATGGAGGAGAGAACCTGTCGAGTGTAGCACTTGAATCCTGCAGTGCAGTCATATACCTTCATTCCGAGTACCGTACGGACATATTTGGAGGCGAAATATGACATTATCACGCGCCCTATCGGCCAGTTTATTACGCTTATGCCGTTGCAGTAGCGTGAGCCGATGGCGACACCGGCTCCTCTGTCGTGGCAGGCGGCGTAGAGCAGAGGCAGGTCGTCAGGGTTATGGGAGAAATCCGCATCCATTTCGAATATGAAGTCATATCCCTGCTCAAGAGCCCATTTGAATCCGGTGATATAAGCCGTGCCAAGCCCCTGCTTGCCGCTCCTTTCTATCAGGAAAAGCTGCTGCGGGAACTCGTTCTGAAGCCCTTTCACAATGGAGGCGGTTCCGTCCGGTGAGCCGTCGTCTATGACGAGGATGTGGAAATCCACACTCTGGGAGCGTACGGCGCGGATTATCTTTTCAATATTTTCCTTTTCGTTGTATGTGGGAATTATGACAACCTGTTTCATAACGGTCGCAAATATAGTGATTTTTTCTGTTTGGTAAAGATGAAAGTTTTTCGTAAATTTGCAAGATTGTACTAAAGTATTTTTCGCTATGAACAACAATGGATTGACATTGGGAGTACTTGGAGGGATGGGCCCTGCTGCGACGGCTGAGTTCCAGCGTCTTCTCGCGGTGAAGGCACCTGCTGACAGAGATCAGGAGCATCCTCGGATGATAGTTTATTCCAACACTGTGACTCCCGACCGCACGACATTCCTTCTCGGCAAGGGACCGGACCCGGAGCCGTATATCCTGGAAGGTTTGCAGAATCTGGTGAAATGGGGAGCGGACCGTCTTGCAGTGACGTGCAATACCGCTCACAACTTTGTGGACAAACTCATTGAAAAGGGGCTGGTGGAAGTGCCCGTCATCCATATCATAGATGAAACAATCCGCGAGTGTCAGCAGCGCAGTCCGAAAGGAGCTTGGCTGACAGCCACACTCGGCACTATCAATACGGGCATTTACCAACGTCACGCAGCGGCCTCCGGCTATAATTTCCGCATCCCGGATGAGCCTATGCGGCAGGAGATCCACGAAATTACGGATATGGTGAAGGCCGGCAAATTCAAGGAGTCCGGCGAGCGTTACAGGGCCGCCATCGAGAAACTCTGGGAAATCGAGAAACTCCCGGTGGTCGGAGCCTGCACGGAACTTCCGGTGGCGTATCAGAATACAGGGCTTCCTGAAGAATGGGGCATCTCCTCTCTTGAGGCGCTTGCGGACGGTTGCATAAGAGAACTTTACAAGCCTTTGAAATAGCTATGGGAGTTCTGGATTGGTTCAGAAAACAGGATCAGGCGCAGAGTGACGCGCAACAGTCTCAGTCCGGACTTGAAGAGGGGTTGAAGAAGACAAAGCGCTCGATATTCGAGAAGCTTTCCTATGCCGTGGCGGGAAAGGATGTGATAGACGATGATGTCCTCGATTCCATAGAAGAGGCCCTGATTGCTTCCGATATCGGAGTCGAGACCACTCAGGACATAATCGAAAGACTTGAGGCAAGAGTCGCCCGGGACAAGTATCTCAAGCCCGATGAAGTCAACACCTACCTGTGCGAAGAGATAGAGCAGTTGCTTGCAAAGGCGGCCTGCGGTCGGAAAATCGAGCCGTTCGATTTTTCAAAGAAGCCGTATGTCATTATGGTGGTTGGTGTCAACGGTGTGGGCAAGACCACTACCATCGGTAAACTCGCTGCGCAACTCAAGGCGCAGGGCAAGAAAGTGGTGTTGGGAGCAGCCGATACCTTCCGCGCCGCCGCAGTGGACCAGCTCGTGATATGGGCCGAAAGGGCAGGAGTGGACATTGTAAGGCAGGAGATGGGAAGCGACCCGGCTTCAGTGGCATACGACAGTGTCAAGAGTGCGGTGGCCCGCGATGCCGACGTGGTGATAATCGACACGGCCGGAAGGTTGCACAACAAGATAAATCTGATGAATGAGCTCACCAAGATAAAGACGGTTATGTCCAAGGTTGTGCCTGACGCCCCTCACGAGGTGCTTCTCGTGATAGACGGCTCGACGGGTCAGAACGGCTTTATCCAGGCCCGTGAGTTCACACGCGCCACGGATGTCTCTGCTTTGGCCGTGACCAAGCTGGACGGTACAGCCAAGGGCGGAGTCGTCATAGGCATCAGCGACCGGTTCGGTATTCCGGTGAAATTCATCGGAGTGGGCGAGAGGATTGAAGACCTCAGAATATTTGATGCAAAAGAATTCACAGAATCGTTATTTAAATAGATATGGTATTATCATTCAATTGGTTGAAAGATTATTTGAAGTTTGATCTTTCACCGGAGCAGGTAGAAAAAATCATCACTTCCACAGGACTGGAGGTTGAACATATTGAAAAGGTAGAGCAGATTCCCGGCGGACTTTCAGGTGTCATAGTGGCGGAAGTCGTGGAATGTGTGGATCATCCGGATTCGGACCATCTCCACATTACGAAACTCGATACCGGTGAAGGGCAGCTGCTGCAGGTGGTATGTGGAGCTCCGAATGTGGCCTCCGGCGAGAAGGTGCTTCTTGCAACCGTCGGCACGGATCTTCCAGCCGGCGACGGAGAGAAATTCCGTATCAAGAAGTCCAAGATAAGAGGCGTGGAAAGTTTCGGTATGATATGCGCGGAAGATGAACTCGGAATCGGTTCCGACCACTCCGGCATAATGGTTCTCGAGCCGGAGGCAAAAGTCGGCACGCCGGCAAAGGAATATCTGAAACTGAAAGAGGATACTGTTTTTGAAATAGGTCTCACACCAAACCGTGTGGATGGGGCAAGCCATATCGGAGTGGCGCGCGACCTCTATGCATACTGCAGGGCGAACGGCATTGACTGCGAATATACTCTTCCCGACGTAAGCGGTCTGGAGGAAGGTCAGGGAGATGCTATCCCGGTGGAGGTTCAGGCTCCTGACCTCGCCCCACGCTATATAGGCATCACCATCAAGGATGTAAAGGTAGGGCCGTCTCCGCAGTGGCTCAAGGAGCGGCTTCAGGCCATAGGTCAGAGGCCTATCAACAATATCGTGGATATCACCAACTTCGTGCTCAACGAGATGGGACATCCACTCCACGCTTTCGATGCGGCGAAGATAGAGGGACGCAAGGTTGTGGTACGCCGGAGCGTGGAGGGTTGCAAGTTCACAACCCTGGACGGTGTGGAGAGAACGCTCTCATCGAATGACCTTGTCATCTGTAACGTGAAGGAACCTATGTGCATTGCCGGCGTTTTCGGCGGCCAGTACAGCGGGGTGACGGAAAGCACCACTGAGATATTTCTGGAAGCCGCATGGTTCAATCCTGTCAGCATCCGCAAAACTTCCAAGCGTCATACCTTGAAGACGGATGCATCATTCCGCTATGAGCGCGGAATAGATCCGCTTGCAACAATGACCGCAGCGCGTCGTGCCGCACTGCTCATCACTCAGATAGCTGGCGGCAGGATTGTGGGTAAGGTGCAGGAGTTCTGCCCTCAGCCTTTCGTCAGGAACGAGGTGGAACTCGACTATTGCCGTATGACCAACCTCATCGGCAAAGACCTCGGTGCACAGAAGATAAAGGATATTCTCGCGAGCCTTGATTTCGAAATACTGGAAGAGAATCAGCGGGGTTGCCGTGTGGCAGTGCCGGGCTACAGGGTGGACGTGACACGCGAATGCGATGTCGTGGAAGAGGTTCTGCGCATCTACGGCTACAACAACATAGAACTTCCAGCCAATATGAAGGTCTCCATCAATCCTTCCCTGCATCCGGATCCGGAGGCTGTCCGAAAGAGCGTCTCAGACTTTCTGGCCAACAGGGGATTTCTTGAGATTATGAACAACTCACTCACAAAGAGCGAGTACTACAGCCGTCTCGAAAGCTGGCCTGAAGAAAACTGCGTCAGGATTGTCAATC
This sequence comes from Candidatus Cacconaster caballi, assembly GCA_018065695.1. Taxonomy (GTDB): domain Bacteria; phylum Bacteroidota; class Bacteroidia; order Bacteroidales; family UBA932; genus Cacconaster; species Cacconaster caballi. The sequence continues at coordinate 15,487 of JAGHST010000028.1, forward strand.
CTCTCAGCCAGGATTTGAACGTTATGCGTCAGACGTTGATTTTCAATGCGCTTGAAGTGGTGTCACGCAATATCAATCATCAGAATTCAGACCTCAGGCTTTTTGAGATAGGCAACTGCTACAGCTATCTTCCTAAGGATGGCGAAAATCCGCAGTTGAATCTCAAGAGCTACCGCGAAGAACTGCGCCTTGGCATAGTCCTCACCGGCGGGGGCGGCAAGAGTTGGCGCAACGAACTTGGTGCAGGCAATTATTTCGCCTTGAAGGGCTATCTGGAGTTGCTCCTGGCAAGATACAATGCCAATCTCTACGATATGGAGATGGATGCGGCGCCTTCAGATATCTTCTCCGAAGGTCTGGAATACAAGCTTCAGGGCAAGCGCCTTGCGGTAGCCGGTACCGTCAGTCCTAAACTGCTCAAAATGTTCGATATCAAACAGCCTGTCTTCATTGCCGAAGTCAGCTGGCCAACATTCTTCGAACTGGTTAAGAGAGATAAGGTAAAATACAAGGAACTTCCGAAATATCCGGAAGTGAAGCGCGATCTGGCTCTTCTGCTGGACGAGAACGTCTCATTTGCCGATATCCGCAAGGCGGCATTTCAGGCAGAGAAAGGTATCCTCAAGCAGGTCAGCCTGTTCGATGTATATCGGGGTGCAAAGATTCTCCAAGGGAAAAAGCAGTATGCTATCAGCTTTATCCTTCAAGATTCAGACAAGACACTTACGGACAATGCCGTTGAGGCCGCTATGAGCAAGCTGCTCAAAACTTTCGAGAACAAGTTCGGGGCTACATTGCGGTAGATCCTTCGGTTCCTGTCAGAGCTGCCGCAGCATCCATCAGCGCATCTTCTCCGATACCGGTGACTTTGTCTTTCTTCGAGACAATGCTGTCAACCACGTACTTGGTGTGCCCTCTCCACGGGAGACGGCCGAAATACTCCTTGTAGTGGAGTTCCATTATCTTGCCGCTTGAGCGCATCAACTCCTCGGCAAGCTGTTTGTCCGTAACTGAAAATTCGAACGTGTTGGACTGGATTGAGCCGGTTTTTTGCGATCTGATGCCTGTCTGGATGAGTTTGCCTTCGTAGGTTTTGAATACCAGACCTTTGTAAACCACATAGTTAAGCTCGCCGTTGCGGACGCCTTCTCCAAATACGAAATAGAAACGGAAGTAGCAGAAGACTGCCAGAGAGATAGCGAGAATCACTGCGCTTATGCGGAAAAACTTTTTCATATACAATATCGGTTATAGATAAAACGTTATTCTTTCTGAAACTACAATAAGAAGTATCAGGATGATGTACAATTTGCGGTGACGCGTGCCGCTGTCACTCAGAAATTCGGTGAGAGGGAACGCTGCGGCCATTGAGGTCCACAGACAGAAAGGCTCTCCGCTGCTTTTGAAGAATATGGCGGCGATGGCCAGAAGTGCGACCATGATGATGTTTATGAAACTCTTTCTGACCTTGACAACGGCTGCTGCGGTGAAAATCACAACGGTCAGAATGCGGATGATGGTGGCAGGTGAGTAGAAAATGGATTTTTCTGCAATTGTCACAAATCCTGTCACTATACGGAGGAGGAACTCGGCAGCCTGCGGAATCCCTGTCAAGAGATACAATACGGTCGAAGTGACAGCTATCGGCAACAGCAGGCCGCTGATGGAGGCAAAGCCGAAGCGGGCTTTGTCACCGCTCTTCAAAAGGCAGGATACCAGTGCGACGGGGAACAGCCATATTGCCGGAGGGAAAAAGCATGCCGCTATGCCGAGAAAGATGTTTCCGGCAAAGGCATCCCTGATATTCTGGTCTTCCCTGATGAATTTCATACAAAAGAAGATGCTTGCCGCCACGGCCAGCGAGGCAGGGTGGAGTGGATTCAGTATCAGTGCTTTGGGATTGGCCGAAGATAGTATCGTGTAGATTGGTGCCACCAGCACTCCGGCGCCGGTGCCGAAACGCAATTGAGTCAGGAGGAGAACTCCCGATGTGGCGATTGTCAGGATTACTGCGGCGAAAATGGATAGAAATGCAGCCTGTTGTGCCGCAAAAGGCACCCCTGAGGCAATAAAAGCCAAAGATAGAAGGAGTGCCGAAGCCAGAGCGGGACGATTGTTGCGTTTCATTTGTGCAAAGTTAACTTTTTTACTAACTTTGAAGGTTAATATTTGCAAAATTGGTGAAAAAGTTTTTCCTGTCCATATTCGCCCTCACTCTGATTCTTGCATCCTGCACGGATATGGGGTATATTTCCAAAGAGGAAATGGCCGGGATATTGTACGGATTTCTCCTGACGGACAGATGCCTTGACGAAGCGGGTTCTTTCCGACTGCAGGCCGACACGACCATTGTCTACAAACCGGTATTGGACGAAGCCGGCTATACTCAGGAAGAATTTGTCCGTTCCCTGAAGCACTGGCTCTCAAATGCAAAGGACATGAAGGACATATATGCGATGACCAATTCGATGCTGAAGGAGCGCCGCGAGTTCCTTCAGGCGCAAATTGATGAGCAGGAAAGATTGGAAATGGAGGAGAAGCGGATAAGGGACAGCCTTGAAAGGATAGAAACCCGCCCTGCAAAACTGGAGCAGGAACATATACGTCAGGAAAAAATAGAAGGCAGGAATGCCTCAAAATCCGGCAGGAAGAGAGTCTCCGACAAAATGGAACTCAAGACAGTCGCCCCGTCAGTATGAAAATGGAAGAAAAACAGATATACAGAGAGGCTCTGGGCCTCATAGATCTTACGTCGCTCAACGGTTCCGACACTTACTCCGGAATCGCAGCGCTTGTGGAAAAAGTGAACCGCTTCAATGATATTTATCCGCAGTATCCTCTTCCCGCATCAATATGCGTGTATCCCAACTTTGCAAGTACGGTGGCGGAAGGCCTTCGCTGCGAAGGTGTCCACGTGACGGTGGTCGGAGGGTGCTTCCCGGCTTCGCAAAGCCCTCTGGCAGTGAAGGTTCTGGAGTGTGAAACCGCAGTGGAGGAAGGAGCCGGCGAGGTGGATATAGTCTTGGCTCTCAATAGTTTTCTTGAGAAGAATTATGAGGCTGCAAGTGAAGAGATTGTAGTAATAGGAGGCGCTGTACGCGCTGTCAATCCTGATGTGCGGCTGAAAGTGATTCTGGAGACCGGCGCTCTGTCCGACAAAAGCCTGATTGAAGATGCTTCTTTCCTGGCAATGGAGGCCGGAGCGGACTTCATCAAGACCTCTACGGGAAAAATCCAGCCGGCGGCAACACCTGAGGCTGCCCGCGTAATGTGCGAGTGCATAAAGAAATATTTTGCATCAAGCGGCCGGATGGTCGGCTTCAAGCCTGCCGGGGGCATATCTTCCGCAGCCGACGCTGTTGTCTATTACAATATAGTCAGGGATATCCTCGGTGAAAAATGGTTGAATAAAAATTATTTCCGTTTCGGCGCAAGCCGTATGGCAAACAATCTCCTTTCCGCTCTCGAAGGCAGGGAGGTGAAATACTTCTGATGTTATGGGGAAGATGCTTATAAAAAACGTTCTCTGCGCCGGGCGCAAGACAAACGTTCTGATAGAAGGTAACCGTTTCAGTTCGCTTTCCGCTCCTTCGGACGTGCCCTCCGAAAAAGTGATAGAAGCCTCCGGTCTCGCCATTCTGCCGCCGTTTTTCAATACCCACACCCACGCTGCGATGTCTCTTCTCAGAGGCTATGCGGATGATATGGAACTGCACAAATGGCTGACGCAGTATATCTGGCCGTTTGAAGCGGAAATGACCTCCGACGATATTGAGAAAGGCTCTTATCTTGCCATAAAGGAGATGATTGCCACAGGCTCAGTATTCTTCAACGATATGTATTTCGATATCGAGCGTACCGTCAAGGCGGTAGATGAACTTGGCATAAGGGCTTCCCTGGGCGTTACGTTTATGGAATCGCATACCAAGGCTCAGCAAAGCGAGAAACTGGATATCCTCAGGCATTGGCAGGACCCTTCAGGCGGCCGCATAATGCTTACCGTGGCTCCTCACTCCATCTATACCGTAGGCTCCGACCTGCTGAAGAAATGTGCATCGATTGCCCGTGAAGGAGGATTCAGATACCATATCCATCTTTCCGAGACTGAAAAGGAGGTGGCCGACTGCGTCCGTCTGCACGGCTGCCGTCCGGTCGAATACCTTGACCGGCTCGGAGTGCTTGGCGACAACGTCATTGCCGCCCACGTTGTGCACGTCACTGAGAAGGAGGCTGATATACTTGCCGGGCGCGGCGTTACCATATCCCACTGCCCTTGCTCCAATATGAAACTTGCATCCGGCATCTTTCAGTACAAGATGCTCAAAAAGGCAGGCTGCCGCATAACCATCGGTACGGACGGAGACAGTTCGAACAACAACCTCGATATGGGTGAGGAGATGAAATTCGCGGCCCTTCTGGCCAAAGTCGGCAGCGGAGATCCGGAAACAGCACCTGCCGAGGAGATTCTCAGATGTGCGACGGCCGGCGGCGCTGAAGCATTCGGCATCGATTCGGGCAGAATCGAAGAAGGTGCTCTGGCTGATGCTCTTCTGGTGGATATGAACGACATCAAGATGCAGCCTTGCCACAACCTGATTTCAAATTGGGTGTATTCCGCCGGAAGCGAAGCTATAAAATACGTGATTTGCGATGGAAGGATTGTCGGATAATTTTGTCCGTTTCGACGGAATCGTGAACGTTCGCGACCTGGGCGGCTACCCTATGGCTGACGGCTCTCTCATAAGGAAGGGAATGCTGCTGCGCGGAGGAGGACTGTACACTGCCTCGGATGAGGATATCGACCGTTTCGAAAATGAATACCGGTTTGCATATATTTTCGATTTCCGTACAGAAGGTGAACTGAACAGAGCGCCGGACCGTCCTGTAAGGGGCGCTGAGAACGTATGGCTTCCGGCCATCGATCCATATACTGAACAGTTGGGCAAGACCTGTCTTCCGGAATATGCATATTCAGACCTTTTGAATTATATCCTGGAACATCGCGATGACGAACTGGTTGCCCGCACCGCCCGCAATATGTACATAGAATTTGTGGAGAACGAATACACCCAGTTGCAGTATGCAGCATTCGTACAGATGATAGCCTCTATGAAAGAGGACCGTCCGGTGTTCTGGCACTGCTCCCAGGGGAAAGACCGCACCGGAATGGGCGCCGCCTATCTGCTAGCGATTCTCGGAGCTGACAGGGAGGTCATAGTTGACGATTATGGCCGTTCCAATATCCAGTACCGCAAAGATCTTGAACAACTTCGTATCAGACTTGAAGAGGTCGGCGGTACGGAAGAACAATATGATATTCTCTCCACATATATTGGAGCGAATGTCTCGAATTTCTGCAGGACTCTGGATTTCATAGACAAGAAATACGGCTCCCTGTACAATTATGTGACCAATATGCTGATTGTGTCTGCAGACGAAGTCTCCACCCTTCGCTCCCGCCTGCTGATAAGATAGATTATGGAATATAAAGAAAATACGGCTGATTACGGACTGGATTTGCACTGCACGTCCATAATAGAGGAGTATCGCAGGATGCTGCCCGTACTTCAGAAGCTCGGGGACCTGGTGCTCTCGTCAATCCGCAAATGTCTGGACAGAAACAGGATTCTCGTCACGACGGTCGAGGGACGTATCAAGCAGGAGGCGAGTCTGGCCGGCAAGCTTGAACTCAAAGGTTTGAAGTACAACAGCCTGTCGGACATTACCGACATAGTAGGAGCGCGTGTGGTATCGTTCTATTACGACGAAGTTGACAAAATCGCCGCCCTGATGGACAATATCTTCGAAGTGGACTGGGAAAATTCGGTTGACAAGCGCAAGGCGCTCGGGAAGGATTCGTTCGGCTATATGTCTCTCCACTATGTCTGCCGCCTTCCGAAGAGCCTGTACTTCGACCCCGATTGTCCTCAAATCAATGACATCCGTTTCGAGGTTCAGATGCGGACCACCCTACAGCATGTATGGGCGACAATGAATCACGATACCGGCTACAAGAGCGGAGTCCAGATACCTCAAGAGTACACCCGGACTTTGAGCAGGCTTGCGGGCCTTCTCGAACTGGCTGACGATGAATTCACGCGTCTGCGCAGGGAGATAGCGGATTACCGCCGCCGCACCGAACAACTTTTCAAGGACGGGGATTTCAACGAAGTGGAACTGGACAGCAACACTTTCCGTTCGTATCTCGCCAGTGAACCGTTTGCCTCTCTTCTACGCCGCATCTCTGACATAAATCAGGCGGAAATCCAGCCTGTCAACGGAATGTACTACCTTCCTGTTCTTCTGAAAATGGGTTTCAGTACTATTGGCGACATCGAGCGGTTGAAGAGGGAATATTCCGACGCCGCATACCAATTGGCGGTACATCATTTCAGCGGCACCGACATAGATATCATCTCTTCAATGCTCGCCCTGCAGAATCTGTGTTTCGTCTATCTGGTGGACAACGGCAGCGGCGCAGCCGAGATAGCACGGTTTCTCGACAAGGTCAACGGCAAGTCGAATTATAATTTCGATGCCGCCGCAAGAATCTTCAATGCAGTGAAATCACTGCCTTATATGAAAAAGAAAGAAAAGAAAAAAGAATAGAATATATGGGAAACAAATACATTGACAGCACATTTCTTGACAAGGCCATAATTTTTGCGGTAAAGGCCCACTCCTGCCAGGAAAGGAGAGGGAAGGGTTATCCGTATATCGTCCATCCGATGGAAGCAATGGAGATTGTTGCGACTATGACCCCGGATCAGGAACTTCTGGCAGCCGCGGTCCTTCACGACACCGTTGAGGACACTTCCGTGACGATAGAAGAGATAAGGGAGCAGTTCGGAGAGAGGGTGGCCTCGCTGGTTGAGTCCGAGAGTGACGTGGTCGTGAATTCCGTAAGCGAATCGGAGAGTTGGAAAACCCGCAAACAGGCCGCCATCGAACGTATAGCAGGATCTTCGCGTGATGCGAAGATTGTGGCGATGGGCGACAAACTCTCCAATATGCGCGCAATTGCAAGAGATTACCGCCAGAGAGGTGATGACCTCTGGCAGATTTTCCATGCGCCCGGTGGAAAACCGGACCACGAGTGGCACTACAGAGGCCTGGCTGAATCTCTCTCCGCTCTTGCCGGAACTTCTCCGTACGAAGAGTTTGTCAGACTTATAGATGAAGTTTTTACAGAAAGATAAACATAAGCATATGGAAAAAAAATTCAATCCTATAGAAGGGAAAAGCGGAGCCATCATCGAGTCGGTGATGAATTCGAACGATATCCCTTCGGACGAAAGTCTTCAGTTCAAACTGAGGCTCTCGGTGGAGGAGGTTGTCGAAAACATTGTCCGCTATGCTTATGAAAGCGGCAACGGCTTCATAGAGGTGAGTACCTCCGTGGATGGTGATACGCTTTCAATCAGGATTAAGGACGGTGGCAAGCCTTTCAATCCTCTTGCAAAAAAAGATCCTGACGTGAACGCATCGTTGGAGGAACGTCAGATAGGGGGACTTGGCATCTTCCTATGCAAGCAGATGATGGATTCTGTCGAATATGAATATACGGAAGGATGCAACGTATTGACAATGAAAAAAATAATCAAATAATAATTAAAATTTTCAGAGATGAACGTGACTATCTACAATGAAGGCCGGCAGACAAAAGTTGTGCTCGACGGCCGTCTGGACACGACCAATGCGGATCAGTTCCAGAAAGACATTGCTCCGCTTATGGAAGGAGCCGATCCCGATATCGAGATTGATTGTGAAAAGATGGAGTACACAAGTAGCCAGGGCCTCAGAATCTTCCTGATGTTGCAGAAAAGCGTGACAGGCAGGGGCGGAAAAATGGTAATGAAGCGGATGAGCCCTCAGGTGAAAGAAGTCTTCGATATAACAGGCTTCTCGCATATTATCACCATTGTGTAGTATAATTATTATCAACTAAATAAAAATCAATTCGTTATGTTCAAAAACCACCCTAAAGGACTGCTGGCTGCAGCTCTCAGCAACATGGGCGAGCGCTTCGGCTACTACATCATGAATGCCGTACTGGTGCTTTTCCTCTGCTCCAAGTTCGGAATTCCGGATCAGACCAGCGCACTGATTTATTCATTCTTCTATTGCGGCATCTATGTCCTCGCGCTTGTCGGAGGTATCATTGCCGACCGCACACGTAATTACAAGGGTACAATTCAGACAGGTCTGATGATTATGGCAGTCGGATATATCTGCCTTGCCGTTCCTATCACAGCCACTACCGGCAATTCCACCGGTCTTCTTGCCTTCACCTGCTTCTCGCTGTTCCTGATTGCATTCGGCAACGGACTCTTCAAGGGCAATCTTCAGGCAATGGTCGGCCAGCTCTACGACAATTTTGAAGCTGAAGCTGCAAAAGAGGGCCCTGAGGCTCTCAAAGCAGCAAAAGACAAGCGTGACTCCGGCTTCCAGATTTTCTACGTATTCATCAATATCGGCGGACTCGTCGCTCCGTTCGTTGCTCCGCTGCTCCGCAGCTGGTGGCTCAAGACCAACGGTTTTGTATATAACGCCGCTCTTCCTTCCCTCTGCCATCAGTATATAAGTGGCAACGGCAACATTACGGCAGAACAGATGGACAACCTCAGCAATCTTGCACAGCAGGTAACCATCAGCGGTGATGCCGTAGTAAGTATGGATTTCTGCCAGAATTACCTTCAGGTGTTCAACGAAGGCGTCCACTATTCGTTCATCGCATCCGTAGCGGCTATGATTCTTTCTCTCGTGATTTTCCTCTGCACAAAGAAGGGCCTTCCTGAACCTGCAAAGAAAGCTGCCAAGGAAGTACAAGGCTATACTGAGGAAGAAAAGCGCGCAATGGCCAAAGAAATCAAGCAGCGTATGGCCGCTCTCTTCGCAGTGCTCGGCATCTGCATTTTCTTCTGGCTCTCGTTCCACCAGAACGGTCAGTCGCTCTCTCTCTTCGCGCGTGACTTCGTCAAGACCGATGCCATCGCCCCTGAAATCTGGCAGGCTGTCAATCCGTTCTTCGTAATAGTCCTTACTCCGGTGATTATGTGGATATTCGGTTCGCTTTCAAAGAAGGGCAGGGCTGTCTCGACTGCACGAAAGATTGCCATCGGTATGGGTATCACAGGACTTGCATACCTCTTCCTGATGATTTTCTCAATGCGCAGCGGCTATCCTTCAGGAGTTGACTTCCGCGCGCTTCCTGTCTCTGATGCAGAGGGAATGAAGGCAGGATGGTGGGTGCTCATCCTTACCTACTTCTTCCTTACCGTGGCTGAACTCTTCATCTCTCCGCTCGGACTTTCATTCGTATCCAAAGTTGCTCCTAAACATATGCAAGGTCTCTGCCAGGGGCTCTGGCTAGGCGCCACTGCCATTGGAAACCTCTTCATCTTCGTAGGTCCGATAATGTACAATGCATGGCCTATCTGGAAGTGCTGGATGGTGTTCCTTATCGTTTGCCTTGTGGCTATGAGTGTAATGCTCGGTATGGTCAAGTGGCTTGAAAGGGTTACAAAGGCATAGATATGAGCAAACTCAAGATAGTATTCCTTGATGCACAGACTCTGGGGAACGACGTTTCCCTGGAGTCTGTCATTTCTTTGGGAGATTATGTGGCATATCCTTCCACATCTCCGGAAGAGACAATCGGGCGCATTGCAGGTGCCGACGTGGTAATTACAAATAAAGTATATATGGGAAAGGAGCAGATAGATTCCTGCCCGACCCTCAAGCTCATTTGCGTCGCTGCCACCGGTACCAACAATGTCGATATGGACTATGCCGCGCAAAAGGGTATTCCTGTGCGCAATGCAATCGACTATTCGACTGAGAGCGTTGCTCAGGTGACTTTCATGCAGGTACTCAACCTTGTCGGAAAGTCTTCTTTCTTCGACAATTACGTCAAGAGTGGAGAATATGGGGCAAGCGGTTGCTTTACAAATGCCGCCGTGCCTTTCTTTGAGTTGAAGGGCAAGCGCTACGGTGTGGTGGGCCTGGGCAATATCGGAAGCCGTGTGGCCTCCATTGCTTCGGCTTTCGGTATGGAAGTGGTTTACTTCCCGACTTCCGGCAAGCCGCACAGCAGCGAGTACAGGGCAATTACAGATTTGAAGGAGTTTCTCTCTTCCTGCGACGTGGTTTCTGTCCACTGTCCACTCAACGACAGGACAAAAGGCCTTATCGGATATCAGCAGCTAGGTTGGATGAAAAGCAGTGCTTTCATAGTCAATATGGGACGGGGCGGAATTATCGACGAGGCCGATCTGGCCAGGGCGCTCAACGACGGAACCATTGCCGGTGCGGCTGTGGATGTCTTTACAAAAGAGCCGTTTGCCGCTGATCATCCATATATGAATTTGAAGAATCCGGGCAAACTTCTGCTGACACCCCACATCGGCTGGGCCAGCAGGGAGGCTCGTGAATGTCTCATAGGCAAGATTACAGAAAATATAAAAAAGTAACTGCCGTAGATTCTCTGTTACGGCGGTGTCGCCTGCTCTATACATGATTATGTCAAAATGAACAAAAACGACTTTTCCGTGTCAACGGATCAAAGACCTGCCCCAATGCGATTTTTCAACAGATTCATATGTTTTGTTCCCGCCATTCTGTCGGTTGTTTTTTTAGTGGGATGTGCTAAATCTATAGAGCTTGAAAAGCCGAAGCCCGGCTCATCCGAGCCTAAAGAAAAGGAGCAGGAAACCATTCCGGCTCCCCGGCTGTCGGTCAGTACAATCAATCTGGATCAGGAAGGTGGCACCGCTACTCTGGAAGTCGTTGCGGATACGACCTGGAAAGCATTTTGTGGGGCGGCGGATGATTGGAACCACGGCGTCAGCATCTCACCTGACAGCGGGCAAAAAGGGTCAACTACTGTGACGATTACTGCATCGGACAAAAAAGTCGAATTGGAACATTTCTTAATAGTATTTTACAATTACCTGCCCACTCAAGGCCAACAATCGCATCTGTATATCGAAAAAGAGGGTACGGACAAAAAAGTTCTTGAAGCCATCTCGCAGTGGCTTGTGCCTGAAAGCGGAGAATGCGAGATAGAAATGTTCCACGGGCGTATATTCACTCTTAAATTGCCGGATGTGGACGGCAAGGCCCCACGAATACTGTCCGAATTGGACTCATTGAGGCGCTTTGAACTTTTGAGCTGGAAAGGGCACGAAGGCGATTTCTCCATCTTCAAGAAATTTCCCGTTCTTGAATGGCTTAATCTGGGACTTTCCGATGTCAATGAAATTCCGAAGGAGTTTCTTACACTGACGCAGCTCAAGCGGTTTGGGCTCTTTTCAGTCAATCTCTCTTTCTCCGGCTCCATTCCCGAAGAATTCAAGTATTTCCCCGACTTGGAATATCTCGAAATAGGCCCAGGCTTGGGCGGTCCTGTGCCGGAATGGGTGTTGTCGAGCAAATTCTGGCCTAATTCCAGGTCTTATATGATGAAAATAAACGATTTTGACCCGCTTTCCCCGTCAATCACGTTTAATGACTACTCTACCGGCAAGGAATATAATCTGGCTGACGAAGTCTCGAGCCATAAATACACGATGATTGTTGCGTATTCCTATGGCCAATATGATATAGTTTATCCTTTTGCTGGAGCCCTCGGCCCATACATAGAACAGATGTATCAGGCATATAAAGATGATGGGTTACAAGTTATTGGCATTCCACAATATTCTATTGACGATTTTGGCGATGTTGTTCCTGGATATGGACCATTTGAAGTTGCCAGCTACCCTACGGAAGCTGCCCGTAAGGAAGGATTAACTGAACTCGCAAGCTATGGCCAGGAATATGATAATTACTATTCCGGTCCAGCCGACCTGACCATTCTCGACAGTGACGGAAAAATATGTATTTCTACAAACCAGACGACCGACTATTCGGCGATAGCTGATTTTCTCAAGAAAGAGTTCAGACACGGATATCTGTACGAATCAAAGGACTACTCACGCGACGGGGAGGTGAGGCTGGTTCAGAAAGCCTCCAAAGGCAGGGGGATAGACTTGATTTTCCTCGGCAACTGCTTCTCTGACAGACAGATTGCCGACGGGACATTCGACAAGGTAATGAATGGCGCCGTAAATGCATTCTTCTATGAGGACCCTATGTATTCGATGAGAGATCTCTTCAATATCTATATTATTACGACAGTCTCTCCCAATGAATATTATGGCCCGGGAACCAGGTCAGCCATCGATTTGAGGTTCGATGACCCATTTTATGGTGGCAGATCCTCTATATGGTGCAACTATGATCAGATTTATAAATACTCATCAACATTGGTTTCATCGTATAACTACGGCGCGGGGCGATACATTGTAGTCAATTATCTCCCTGCAAGAAAAGGAGTTAGTACACAGTCAACATACGATGTTGATAATGGAGGTAAATACTCCGAAGGTGGATTTGATGCATTCTTAGGCGTCAGAAATGGTGTGGATATGGTGGAATTAGTGACGCACGAAGCCTGTGGTCACGGAATCGGCAAATTGGCGGACGTATACGAGTACCCCGAAGACAGAATGCGACCCTCTTGGCTTTCACACGGCGAAGAAAAATTGAAAGAGCGCCAGAAGCAGGGTTTTTATACGAATTTCTCCCTCACCCCAGATCCGGAGGCAGTTCCCTGGTCGAGATTTCTGAAAGACAGCAGATATGATGGAGAGGGTTTGGGAGTGTATCCTATCGGAACAAAAAATTTTGCCGGATACAGGAGTAGCGATAGCGTTATGGGGAACTCCCCATTCACCTGTTTTTCAGCACCGTGCAGGTACACGCTTTGGCGGGCCATATCCTATCTGGCATACGGTGACAAGTTTGAGGACAATTACGAGAATTTTGTTGAAATGGATACTGACGCAAGAAATTACCGTATCGACTTACTTGCAGACAAAGATACCAGATGGTATCACCCTGACCGTGAACACGGCGGCTGCTACTACTGGTTCGAACCGATTTCGAATGACTTCCCGCTTGATTGATTGGCTCGCTGAAAGTGCCAACTCATATACTCAAAAAGGGTGTATCAGGATAAGATTCTGAGTTCAAGTACGAAACGCTGGTCGGAGAGAAGAATTTGAGCCGGGCGGCTTTGCCGATTGTTTGTGACGCGAAGATACGACTTTTTTCAGAAACTGGATTTTTTATCTGCGTATGTTTTCCCTGGCAAAAATACTCCTGCCACCTTTCTTTGATGACATAGTGCTTTTTCGTGCATATTAACGTATTGATTTTCAACACATTAAGTTACGAAAAATATTGCTAAAAAGCAAGGGTAAATAAATTTTCTGGTTGGAAAGAGATGTAAAACGGCTAATCAAATTAGTGCTTGGAACTTTCATTGAAAAGAAAGACAGATACGACGAGCCCCCGTAGTTATTGTTGATTTGAAACATGATTGCTTAGAACGCGTGAACGATGTATGTTTGCGCATTACGCGAGTCACTGGTATGAACCCCGAAAGTTGGACACAAAACTTAGGGGTTCAATATGAAGAAAAAGCAAAAGAGAGGGCCAATTCTAATGGTCCCATTTACAGAAAAGA
>JAGHST010000040.1 GCA_018065695.1 Candidatus Cacconaster caballi
AGGAACTGCTCAGGAAAAAGATTGAACGTACACAGAGGGCTCTTGATAAGCTGAATGCAAGGCTTTCTGCTGCAATATGTTAGAAAATGTTATATAGAAGAGAAATGCTTGAGAAACTCCTGCTGAGCCAGCTCAGCAATAAAATAGGCAGGAAGATTGAGGCCGAAGATCTGAAATTCAATCAGTTCACAGGCGAGATAGAAATTCGCAACCTCGTGGTCTATACCGATATGTCGGGTACGGAAGTGCTTGCAAGGCTTGAAGAGGGACACGCGAAACTAAATGTTGCGGACCTTATGCAGAAGAGCGTCACCATCAATTCCGCATCGGTAGAAAACCTCACCATCAAAAAACAATAATCAGCACGTATATGAAAAGAATCTTCATAATTGCAGCCGCACTTGCACTTTCGTCCCTGTGCAGTCCATCCTACGCACAGGTACAGCCGAGCGGCACAGTGATTTATTCCCTTCCGCGCACCACTGTCAGCGTCACGGTCGAAGCGACGGTGATAAAGACCGTCCCCGGTCCTTACGCCCGATTCGCGCAGAAATATTTCGGGACATCGGCTCCGCAGAATCCAGTGGCTTCCTGCACCGTCAACAGTATCACCGTAACCCCTTTCATAGAGGCTGACCCCGAAGCCCGCTACTGCGTGGTGATACCGGAGAAAGGTTCTTCCGTGACATCCTATATGAGTCTCACTTCGCAGGGGCTGATTGCAACGGAACCGTCCGCAGGCAACAGCACTTCTCTGCGATTCGCCCCACAGGTATTGTCCGACCATTTCATCGGTGCCCAACCTTCCAATCTGGCAAGTGTCACCACCACTCTCTACAAAACCGTGAAAAACGAGGCCGGTGAATATGAGAAAGTACCTGTACAGCAGAGTCAGACGGTGGAGAAATCTCTCGAAAAGAAGGCGGAGGAGGCAGCCGGCATCATCTTCTCGCTCCGCGATAAACGGCTCCAGATTGTCACTGGCGACACTGACGCCACTTTCAGCGGAGAGGCTATGGCCTCCGCGCTCAATGAAATCGACCGTCTGGAAAAACAATATACCGAACTCTTCTTCGGCGCAAAGACCGTCTTCACACAAGTCAAGACTTTCGACATTGTGCCGGGTACCAATGCAAAACAGTCCCATACGATCTGCCGCATCTCCGGTGAAGGCCTTTCTCCTGCATCCACAGGCGAAGGGAGGGCCATCTCGATGGAGATTTCAGCACAGCAACTTTCCATTCCGGAGGTTGCACAGGGCAGAGGCCGCGAAAATGTAACAATATATTACAGAGTTCCCGCAACAGCCACCTGCCGCATACTCGACGGCGGGAAAATGCTCTCCGAAACCCGCATCATCATCTATCAGCTCGGCGAGAAAGTCGCCATGCCTTTATAATCAGCGTTCAACAATCAAAACAATACAGTTATGCCAATCCGCAAATTAGAACCGAAGAGCGTATGGAACAATTTCTATGCTCTCACACAGATTCCGCGTCCGAGCGGACATACCGCAAAAGTAGCCAGATTCCTCGTCAAGTTCGGCAAGGACCTCGGCTTGGAATCTTTCCAGGACGAGTGTGGCAACGTCATAATCCGCAAACCTGCCACCAAAGGTATGGAAAACCGCAAGGGCATCATCCTTCAGGCTCATATGGATATGGTTCCGCAGAAGAACAATGACAAGGTGCACGACTTCGTGAAAGATCCTATCCAGACAAGAATCGTCAAGGAAAAGGACGGCGACTGGGTATATGCCTGCGGCACTACACTCGGAGCCGACGACGGACTAGGAGTTGCAGCGGCAATGTCCGTGCTCGAATCCAAGACCATCAAACACGGTCCCATCGAGGCTCTCTTCACAGTCGATGAGGAAACCAGAATGGTGGGAGCGAAGGCTCTCAAGCCGGGCGTACTCAAAGGTGACATTCTTCTGAACCTCGACTCCGAGACAGAGGGCGAACTGTATGTCGGTTGCGCCGGCGGTCTGGACGCCAATGTAACCTTCAAATACAAGGAAGCTCCTATGCCAAAAGGCTATAAAGCTGTCAAACTGGTAGTTACAGGCCTTCGCGGAGGCCACTCCGGTATGGAGATCAATGAAGGCAGGGGCAATGCCAACAAGGTGATGGCACGCGTTCTGCTCCCAATCATCCGCAAGTGCAAGGGCTGTCTGGTCAGCTTCAATGGCGGCAATATGAGGAACGCCATCCCGCGCGAGGCAGAGGCCGTTGTGGCAGTGCCTGCAGACAAAGTAGCTGAAGTTTCCGCCATCGTCTCGTCTTGCGAGGCAACTCTTAAGAAAGAACTCGCCAGAATCGATCCGGAGGTGGCAATCACAGCCGGGGAGGTCAAGGGAGTCAAGAGCGTAATTGCCGGCAGAACAGGCCTGAAACTCATTCAGGCTCTCTACTCCTGCCCTAACGCAGTGGACAGGATGAGTCTTGAGATGGAAGGGCTTGTCGATACTTCGAACAACCTCGCCATCGTAAAGACCGAGAAAGGTGTGATTTCGGTCAACACTCTTCTGAGAGGTTCGACGGACACTCTGAAACTCGATCTTGCGGAAGCGGTCCGTTCGGCTTTCGAACTTGCAGGCGCAAAGGTCTTCTTCGACGGAGGCTATTCAGGCTGGAGCCCAAATATGGATTCCCCTATTCTCAAGACTATGAAAGCTCAGTACAAGAAGCTCTACGGCAAGGAGCCGGCAGTGATGGCAATCCACGCCGGTCTCGAATGCGGCATCTTCGGCGGTGCATATCCGTCCTGGGATATGATTTCCTGCGGTCCTACCCTCAAATCCCCTCACTCCCCTGCGGAGCGCTGCTTCATACCTTCAGTGGAGAAGTGGTGGAAGTTCATCGTAGCGGCGATTGAGGATGCTCCGAAGAAATAATTGTTTGTAAATTCAAAAATTATAATTACTTTTGCAGCCCTTTGGGAAAATCCCGAAGGGCTTGTTTAATTAATTTATTAACCACTATGTTAAAACAGTACGAAACCGTTTTCATTGCAACTCCCGTTTTGTCTGATGCCCAGATGAAGGAAGCGGTTGCCAAGTACACAGGCTTCATCACCGAAAACGGTGGCAAGATCGTGTACGAAGAGGACTGGGGTCTCCGCAAGCTTGCGTACCCTATCCAGAAGAAAACCACAGGATTCTATCACCTCATCGAATTCCAGGCAGAGCCTTCTCTTATCGACAGATTTGAAACCCAGTACAAACGTGACGAGCGCATCCTCCGTTTCCAGACAGTTTCAATGGACAAGCACGCTATCGCATACGCAGAGCGTCGCCGCAACAAAATGAACGAACCGAAAGCTGCCCCTGCAGCAGAAACCAACGAATAAGGAGACAGTATTATGGCACAGAATGATGACATCCGCTATCTCAATCCGGTAAACGTTGAGATCAAGAAGAAAAAATACTGCCGTTTCAAAAAGGCCGGTATCAAATACATCGACTACAAGGACGCTGAATTCCTCAAGAAGTTCCTCAACGAGCAGGGTAAGATTCTCCCTCGCCGCATCACCGGTACCTCTCTGAAGTTCCAGAAGAAAGTGTCCCAGGCAATCAAGAGAGCAAGACATCTTGCACTTCTCCCTTACGTAACCGATATGCTTAAATAAAGGAGGTCAGTACTATGGAAGTTATTTTGAAACAAGACGTTCAGAACCTTGGCAACAAGGACGATATCGTAACCGTAAAGAACGGCTACGGCGCCAACTGGCTGATCCCTCAGGGTCTCGCAATTATGGCAACCCCAACCGCAAAGAAGATTCACGCAGAGAATATGAAGCAGCGCGCCCACAAGGAAGCCGCACTGCGTTCCGCTGCTGAAGCTGCCGCTGCCAAACTCGAAGGCGTAACCGTAAAGGTTGCTGCAAAAGTCAGCGAGAAAGGCAAGGTATTCGGTTCTGTAAGCAACATTCAGGTTGCCGAAGCTCTCGTTGCCGCCGGCTTCGAAATCGACAAGAAAGACGTTACCCTCGCAGGTGCAGCTCTGGTCAAGGAGCTCGGTACCTACCAGGCAAGCGTCAAGTGCTACAAGGATATCAAGGCTACCGTCAACTTTGAAGTTGTCGCTGCAGCTGAACAGGAATAGAAAGCACTATACCGTTAACTGGAGGCTGACTGGATGGTCGGCCTCTTTTTTTTGGATGGATTTTTTTTATATTTGCATTCAGTATGATTAGAGGAATACTGTCAGTCGGATTGCTGGTAGTGGCGAACATGTTTATGTTTTTCGCCTGGTATGGCCATCTCAAGTTCTCACAGTTAAAGCCGTTTTCGAACTGGGGACTGTTTGGTATTATTGTAAGCAGCTGGCTAATAGCCTTCTGCGAATACTGCGCCCAGGTGCCGGCCAACCGTCTCGGTTTTGTCGGCAATGGCGGACCGTTCTCCCTCATGCAGTTGAAAATCATTCAGGAGGTGCTGACTCTCAGCGTGTTCGTCATATTCAGTTCACTGGTTTTCAAGACGGAAGCCTTGAAATGGAATCACTATTGCGCTATAGTGTGTCTAATCCTGGCAGTCTTCTTCATCTTCAAGAAATAGTATGAGAAAAATTACATTCATATTGCTGCTCGCACTCTCCTTCGGCCTGACTTCCTGCGACTGGTTTCACCGCGAGGAGTTGCCAACGGATGTGGTGCTCGTCTATTTCGCCGCCAACAATAATCTCCACTACCAGGTTTCCGCCGATCTGGAGGAAATCAAGAAAGGCTGGCTTCCGGCTACGGGAGCTGATTCACAAATCTATCTTGTATATGAGGATTGCGGCGGCGATCCGGCTCTCAAGCGTCTTTCACGTGACGAAAAGGGCAAGACTGTGGAAGAAATAGTGATATCCTATCCGCAAGGCACCGATTCCTCCACGAAAGAGACTCTGGCACAGGTGCTTGCAGATGCAGAAAAAGCCTATCCCGCAGACACGAGAGGCCTTGTGCTCTGGTCCCACGGCTCAGGATTTCTTCCTTCGGGCTACTATTCTTCGCCGACAGATCCGGTCATTGAGGACAGATTTCTGATGAAATCTTTCGGATACGACAAAATCACCCGTAATGAGATAGAAATTCAGGACGTACGGGCCGCTCTTGAAAAATATCACTTCCGTTTCCTGGCTTTGGACGCCTGTCTGATGGGCAGCATCGAGGTTGCATACGAACTTCGCAATGTCTGCGACTATATCCTTGCATCCCCGACGGAAAGCCTTGATGAAGGCTTCCCGTACGAAGAGATGAACGATAAGTTTTTCGATTCCGCCAATACGGAAACGGCCATAGTCGAATGTGCGAGGATCTTCTACGACTATTATTTCGAAAAGAGCAGCAGCGGCACCATCGCAGTGTACAAGACATCTGAAATCGGCGGCCTGACTCTCGTCAGCAAGGAGCTCTTTGCAAAATACAATTCTGAGTTCCTCAGAATGGATCGCACGAAAGTGCAGCCCTTCTACCGTGACGGCAGAGCGTTCTTCTACGATTTCGGTTCGACGATGGAACAGCTGACTTCAGACCAGGAATACAGGCAGTTTATGAACGCCCTCAACAACTTTGTCATATACAAGGCCGCCACTGCCAATTTCCTGGAAATCAAAATCAAGTCCTATTCCGGCATCGCCACCTACATTCCGCGGGCCGAATACGTCAATCTGAACGCCTACTACAGAACACTTGCCTGGAACAGTGCCACCGGCCTCGTCCGCTGACGTCACGGTATTTGGCAGATATATGCTTTTTCGGACATTTTCCCGTACAGGGTGGCAAAGCCACAGTCTTTTCGAAGGCCGTAAATGCGGGCAGGTATATGCTTTTTCGGACATTTTCCCGTACAGGGTGGCGAAGCCACAGTCCGAAAAAGCATATACCTGCCAAATACTCGAAGCGGCCTACTACTTGCCGAAATAGCGGTTGTAGAGGCCTTCGAAGCCTTTGCCGTGACGGGCTTCGTCCTTAGCCATTTCGTGAACGGTGTCGTGAATGGCGTCATAGCCAAGTTGCTTTGCCTTTGTAGCAATCTCTTTCTTGCCTTCGCAGGCACCGGCCTCGGCTTCCATCCTCTTCTTGAGGTTGGTCTTTGTATCCCAAACCACCTCACCGATAAGTTCGGCGAACTTTGCAGCGTGCTCTGCCTCTTCCCAAGCATAGCGCTTGAATGCTTCAGCCACCTCGGGATACCCCTCGCGGTCTGCCTGGCGACTCATTGCCAGATACATACCTACTTCCGTGCATTCGCCATGGAAGTGCTTCTGAAGACCGTCCCACACCTCAGGATCGCACCCCTGTGCTACTCCGAGTTTGTGTTCGTCAACAAATACGAGTCCGTTTGCGCTTTCTGTCATCTCCTTGAATTTTTCGCGCGGAGCTTTGCATAACGGGCATTTTTCAGGGGCCTCAGGGCCTTCGTGTACATAACCGCACACTGTGCAGATCCATTTCTTTTCCATAATTGATTTTTATCTGATTAGTTTAGAATTTTTATAAATTACCGAAATACAAAATTATAAAAAAAAGGTATCTTTGCATAACTTATTTCATCAAAAAAAATATGAATGCTTTCAAGAAAATGGCAATTATTGCAGGATTGGGCTTGACTCTGGCGGGCTGCGGCTCTACGGCGGAGGAAGCCGACTTCAATTATTCAATCGACGAATTTGCGGACATAGAAATTCTCCGCTATCAGATTCCCGACTGGGACGGTCTTTCTTTCCGGCAGAAGGAGTATATCTACCACCTCTGCGAAGCAGCAAAGGCAGGCCGTGACATCACCTGGGATCAGTATTTCAAATACAACCTTGAGATACGCCACATCCTGGAAAACATCCTCGAAAATTACAGCGGCGAGAAGAGCGGACAGCAGTGGGATGATTTCCTTATCTATGCCAAACGCGTCTTCTTCAGCAACGGCATCCATCACCACTACGCAGATGACAAGATTCTCCCTGAATGCAGCAGCGACTATTTCACCGGTCTGATGGCAGCGGTGGGCTGTCCTCAGGAGCAGATAGACCGCATAATCCCGATTGTATTCGACCCTGAACTCTACGCAACAAAACGCTATCAGGGCACTGACAAGGACATCGTGGTCGCTTCTTCAGTAAACTTTTACGAGGGTGTCACGGCTGCTGAAGTCAATGCCTTCTACGACAGGATGGCGGATCCTCGGGACACCACCCCTGTCAGCTACGGTCTCAACAGCAAACTCGTAAAGAACAGCTACGGCCGCATCGAAGAACAGGTCTGGAAAGCCGACGGTCTCTACGGCTCGGCCATCAAGGTTATAACATCCCATCTTCTCGCAGCGCGCGAAGTGGCTGAAAATGACCTTCAGAAGCAATATATCGACGAACTTGTCGAATACTACAACACCGGTGACCTGCGCATCTGGGACAAATACAATATCAGCTGGGTTTCAGACACCGGCTCCGACGTGGATTTCGTCAACGGCTTCATTGAGGATTATGACGACCCTCTCGGCCGCAAGGCCACCTGGGAAGGAATCGTAAACTTCCGCGACAACAAGGCATCCGAGCGCACCGTCACAATCAGCGAAAACGCGCAATGGTTTGAGGACAACTCTCCTATCGACCCTCGCTTCCGCAAGACTGAAGTCAGGGGTGTGTCCGCAAAGGTCATCAACGTAGCTGTTATCGCCGGCGGCAACTACCCTGCAACAGCCATCGGCATCAATCTTCCGAATGCGGACTGGATTCGCAAGGAGTACGGTTCAAAGTCTGTCACAATCGCCAACATCACTGATGCATACGACAAGGCCTCAGACCAGAGGCCGAAGAGCGTCCTGACTGAATTTGCCTGGAATCAGGAGGAAATAGACCTCTGCAAGAAATACGGTTCCATTGTGGACAACCTTCACACCGACCTTCACGAGTGCCTCGGCCACGGCAGCGGCCAGATTCTGGAAGGCACTCCGGCCAATGCGCTCAAGGAATTCACATCCACTCTTGAGGAGGCCCGTGCAGACCTTTTCGCACTCTATTACCTTGCAGACCCCAAACTGGTGGAACTCGGTCTCGTAGACAATCCTGACGCATACAAGGCGGAATATATGTCATATATCCGCAACGGCATCTTCACGCAGTTCTCCCGCATCGAACTCGGCAAGCAGAACACCGAAGCTCATATGCAGAACCGCAAGCTCATCGCGGAATGGTGCTACGAAAAGGGCCTGAGCGCAAATGTCATCGAGAAGAAAGTGCGCGACGGCAAGACCTATTTCGTAATCAACGACTTCGAGGCTCTTCGCTCCCTCTTCGGAAAAATGCTCGCAGAGATTCAGCGCATCAAATCTGAAGGCGATTACGAAGCAGGACGCAAACTCGTTATGGACTACGCTGTCAACATCGACCCTGTTCTTCACAAGGAAGTTCTCGAGCGCTACGCGACTCTCGACCTCAAACCGTACAAGGGCTTCATCAATCCTGAAATCGTGCCTGTCGAAAAGAACGGAAAGGTCGTCGACTACAAAGTTGTCTATACGGAAGATTTCCTTGAGCAGCAGCTCAAGTACGGACGCGACTACAGGACATTGTAGGGAGTTCTGCTACAGGTGAGTACGGAGAATGGAAGCTCCCAGCTCGAGAGCCATTGCTTCCAATTCTTCAAGCCTGCCGGTCGTAAAGCGCTTGTGTGATATACCTACGAGAACGGGACGGCCGAACGCTTCCTTAAGGCGCGGAAGATTACGCAGAAGAATCATATTGTCTTCCGAAGATTTGGAAAATCCGAAACCGGGGTCAAGAATCCAATCCTTGATTCCGGTTTCTTTTGCCCTGACTTCGAAATTTCTGAAATATGAGACTACGCTCCCGACGACATCGTCATAAAGAAAAGAATCGTGCATAGTCTCGAACGTGCCTTGCAGATGCATTGCGACGTAAGGCAGGCCGAGTTTTCCGACCAGAGGCAGCATCGCCCCGTCCCAAGCCCCGGCGGATATGTCATTGACGATGTATTTTCCGAGAATTTCGAAAGCCCGGAGCGCCGTTTCGCTTCGGAACGTATCGATGGAAAAGGCGACGCCGCCGTAGCGGCGGGCGGCGGTGTGGAGCGCAGGCTCCAGCCGCCGCCACTCGTCGGCTGCGCCGACGAGCGTCGCCCCCGGCCGCGAAGAGACCGCCCCTATGTCGATAATCGTGGCCCCGCGCTCCAGCAGGGAATCCACCCTCCTGCAGAAAGCATCTTCAGATGCCGCCCGTGAGGGAGCGTAGAGTGAGTCTTCATTCACGTTGACGACACCCATTATCTTCACATCCGAATTCATCCCGAATTTCATTGGCCATATCCCACAATTTTAATTATCTTTGTAAGATAGATACAAAGATAGAAATTTATGCTCATAGTACTCGAAGGTTTGGACGGCGCCGGGAAGTCAACCCAGCTGAAGATGGTAACCTCCTATCTGACCGGACTCGGAAAGAAAGTCGAATTTCTCCATTTCCCGCGTTATGTAGCCCCTATATACGGCGATCTGATAAGCAAATTCCTGCGTGGCGATTTCGGTTCCGTGGAACAGGTGCACCCGCAGCTTGTAGCGCTTCTCTTTGCGGAAGACCGCCACGATGCCGCCAGCCTCATCAGAAGCTGGCTCAATCAGGGGCACGTTGTGATTCTCGACAGATATGTCTATTCCAACATCGCCTACCAATGTGCCAAACTCCGGTCAGAGAGCGAATCGGACGCTCTGGCACAATGGATAAGAACCGTTGAATTCGAGAAATATGCCATCCCGGTTGCGGACATCAACCTTTTTCTGGACGTTCCCATCGAGTTTGTGGATTCAAGGCTCAAGGCCGGCCGCCAGGCGGACAACGACCGTGACTATCTCAACGGAAAGGCGGACATCCACGAGGCCGACATCTCTCTTCAGAAAAGAGTCCGCGCCCAGTACATAAAGCAGTGCGAACTTGACAGCACCTTCATACGGATAGATTGCGGTGACGCCGAGGGGCGGATGCTCCCTCCGGAAGATATTTTTGCAAGAATAAAAACACACTTGGATTCGCAGCTATGAGGTTTGCAAGAGGCCTTGCCAGGATAATTTTTTCCCTTACTTTCATAGTGTCGGGGATATTGAAGCTGATAGATCCTCTCGGCACAGGCCTCATCGTGGAGGAGTACTTCTCCTTCATGCATCTGGGGTTCCTCTCACCGGCTTCCACCGTGCTGGGCATTGCCCTCGCCACGATTGAATTCACCATAGGCATCACCATCCTCATCGGCCTTCAGATGCGCTTTTTCATCGGTCTGGGCCTGACATTCACCGCCCTGTTCACACTGCTGACGCTCTATCTGGCCATATTCAATCCTATCTCCGACTGCGGTTGCTTCGGACGGGCAATCCACCTTACCAACTGGCAGTCTTTTCTGAAAAACGTAGTGCTGCTACTGCTGGCGCTTCTTATATTCTTCGGACGTTTCAAGGCTACAGTGCTGGCATCTCCAGCACTGCAGTGGGTATTCGTAGGACTTTTCGTCTCGGTGGCAATATGGGTGGGGACGGATGCTCTGATTAACAATCCGCGAATAGATTTCACTGCTTTCAGCGTGGGCACGGATCTGGGAGAGGATTCCTCAGAGGAGCCTCTTTTCGAAACGACTTTCACCTACGAGAAAGAGGGTGTCAGGCAGCATTTTACTCTGGACAATCTGCCGGACTCCACCTGGACCTTTGTCGAGACCACAACCAGGGAGCTGGCCTCTTCCGACAGATATGCCCGGACGGATTTCGCACCGGATTCACTGCAAGGCAGTTTCTTTGCCGTCTCTGTATATGACCCTGAAGACTTAAGTCCGAAGCAGTGGCTTCTCCTGCGGCAATTCCGCGACAAGGCTTTTCAGTACGGTACGGCAGCTGCCATCTACACTCCTGAAGGAGGCTCAGATCTCAAGCAGGCCGACCGCAAGGCACTTTTGACTCTCAATCGCAGCAACGGCGGTGTCACCTACTTTCAGGACGGTGTCATTACGAGAAAATGGGCGCGTCGGAACATCGGCGACATCAATTTCGAAGAGCTCCTTTCAATGGATGCCGAAGATGAAATAATCCTCCGCAAATCCTCTGACAGGATATTCATATTCAGTCTGCTCTGCATCATACTTCTGGTACTTGCCCTCATCAGGCTTGTCTGCCGCATATTCATCAGCAAGTGATATGGATATAGCTGTGGTCATACTCAACTGGAACGGGCTTGGGATGCTCAAGCGCTACCTTCCGCATCTGGTCAGCCGCACAAGAGAGGAAAACGTTTTTATCGTGGTGGCCGACAACGGCTCTGAAGACGGCTCGCTGCAGTGGCTGGAGGCCGAGTACCCCGATATCCGGACAATCGCCTTAGAGAGGAACTACGGCTTCACAGGCGGCTACAACCGTGCTCTGAGGGAAATCGACGCCGACTATTACGTTCTTCTCAACTCAGACATAGAGGTGGCGGAAGGGTGGCTTGCCCCGCTGGTCAATTTTATGGAAGACAACCCGGATGCCGGCATCTGCCAACCGAAGATACTGTCAGACACCCACCGCGACTGTTTCGAATATGCCGGGGCCGCAGGCGGCTTCATAGACCGCTACGGCTATCCTTTCTGCCGCGGTCGCATCCTTTCGCATATAGAGAAAGATTTGGCTCAGTACGATGAGCCCCGGGAGTGTTTTTGGGCGAGCGGGGCTTGTATGATGGTACGGAGTTCGCTCTTCCATCATCTCGGCGGCCTCGACGAAAGTTTCTTCGCCCATATGGAAGAGATTGATTTCTGCTGGAGGGCTAAGCTCATCGGCTATCAGGTATGGTGCATTCCTTCTTCGAAGGTCTATCACCTGGGCGGAGGCACCCTGCCCAACAATTCGCCCCGCAAGCTCTATTTCAACTACCGCAACAACCTTCTTATGTTGCACAAAAACCTTCCCGACAGCATAAGACGCACACGCATATTCGCCAGAATGTGTCTCGACTTCATTTCGGCCGTCATCTATCTTTTCACTTTTCGCTGGAGTTTCTTCAAGGCCGTAGTGCACGCCCACAACGATTTCTTCAAGATGAAATCATCTCTGGAATCCTCTCCTTTCAAGGAAGAGCGCAACAATACCGGCTACTACCCCCGCAGCATCGTTCTGGCTTTCTTTCTCTCCGCCCGGACCTTGCGTTGGTCGCGCCTCAAATTCTAACGGCCGGGAGACGGGAGAAGTTCCGCTTCCGGACGCATTTCCCCGGAAGGGGCTTGCCTGCGGCC
>JAGHST010000039.1 GCA_018065695.1 Candidatus Cacconaster caballi
ATATAATATTTACACAATTTATATTATGTTAAGTAAATAAAATCGAGATGTCCCCTTCCAATCTGATACCTCTTCCGGAGCGCCTGCGGCCCGTCAACTTGAACGATTATGTCGGCCAGAAACATCTTGTCGGCGAAAACGGCGTTCTTCGCAAGATGATTGAAACCGGAAATGTATCGTCGTTCATTCTCTGGGGTCCTCCGGGCGTCGGCAAAACCACTCTGGCCAGAATAATTGCAAACAGCCTCAATCGCGAATTCTACACGCTGAGTGCCATCAGTTCCGGTGTCAAGGATGTACGTGAAGTGATTGAAAAAGCCAAAAGCGGACGAATGTTTGCAACGGCAGGCTCGCCCATCCTTTTCATAGATGAAATCCACCGCTTCAACAAGGCACAGCAGGATGCTCTGCTGGGAGCCGTAGAAAGCGGAACAATAACCCTTATCGGCGCCACAACCGAGAACCCGTCATTCGAAGTCATCTCTCCCCTTCTTTCCCGTTGTCAAGTCTATGTGCTTAAAAGTATGGAACTTACAGACTTGCAAACACTGCTTGCAAGGGCTTTGGAAAAAGACGGATATCTCAGGAGCAGGCATATCAGAGTCAATGAGACGGAAGCTCTTTTCCGTTTCAGTGGCGGAGATGCCCGAAAACTTCTGAATATCCTGGATATAGTCGTTCAATCATTTGATGAACAAAAAGATATAGTCATAGATAACAAAACCGTTACAGACTGTCTTCAGGAAAATATAGCCCTTTACGATAAAAACGGTGAGCAACACTACGACATAATCTCCGCATTCATCAAGAGTATGCGCGGAAGCGACCCCAACGGTGCAATCTACTGGATGGCCCGAATGCTCGCCGGAGGCGAAGATCCCCTCTTCATTGCGCGCAGGATGCTGATTCTCGCTTCAGAAGACATAGGATTGGCTAACCCTAACGCTGCCCTGCTAGCCGAAAGCTGTTTCAATGCCTGCCACCAGATAGGAATGCCGGAAGCACGCATAATCTTGGCTGAAACTTGCATCTATCTGGCAACCTGTCCGAAAAGCAATTCGGCATATATGGCGATAGATGAAGCACTTGCAATGGTAAACTCGACTTCCGAGGCTCCAGCTGTGCCACTTCATCTGAGAAACGCCCCTACCCAACTGATGAAAGATCTCGGCTATTCGAAGGACTACAGGTATGCCCACGATTTTGAAGGAAATTTCGTGGATCAGGAATTCCTGCCTGACGGAGTTGCCGGTACTGCATTCTACAAACCCGGCTCCAATGCCAGAGAGAATGAAATCAGGGCTCGCCTTCGCTCCATCTGGAAAAAATACAACTACTAACGGTAGCGCTGCCAATCTGTACAAGTACCGGTAAGCTTTGAAGTCAGTAGCCTCTACCGGATGAAAACGCTGCCGCCGACGAACTCACGCAAGAGAGATGTCGGAGGTATCTCCTTGTCGGACACCGCGGCGAAAAAATGTGTGAATTTCAAAAGCCTGTGGGCTTCCGCATATTCAGGCGTATTCTTAGGTACGCTCTCCAGCATCGGCTCCGCGTGATTGCGCAGGACAGCAAACTCTATCAGGTAGGCCGAATTGAACATCACGTCTGCATTTTCCTGATAAGGATATATCCATTTTTCCTCGGCATCGAGTACTTTCTGCCACTGGCTGATGGTCTGGGTCGGAGTGAAAGAGCCCATGTTGCAGTCACGCACGATACGCCTCAGAAGTCTGTTGTCGCTTGTAGGAATGACGTTATGATTGTCCAGAGAGTTGCCTGTCAGCGTATTGATGAAAATTCTGAACTTGCACGACTCCGGTATTTTTTCAGTCAGACGGGGATTGAGCGCGTGAAGGCCTTCTACCAGAAGGACGCAGCCTTTGCCAAGTTTCTTTTTCTTGCCGTTGTACTCGCGCAGGCCTGTAACGAAATTGTACGAAGGCACCTCCACTTCTTCTCCTGCGAGAAGTTTCACTACGTCCCTCTGCAGCATTTCGTGATCTACAGTATCGAAATTATCGAAATCATAGCTTCCGTCAGGAAATTTCGGAGTATCGACTCTGTTTACGAAATAGTCGTCGGTGGAGAATGAAACGGGCCTCAGGCCGCACGCTTTCAGCTGGACGCTGAGTCTCTTGCATACCGTGGTCTTGCCGCTGCTGCTCGGGCCGGTGATTAGTACCAGACGAAGCGGGTTTTCACGGCGACGGTAGCGTTTCTCGATTTCTTCTGCAATCTGAACGATTTTCTTTTCCTGCAGAGCCTCGGCCACTTGTATAAGTTCGCTTGCATAGCCGTTTTGGATGGCATAATTCAAGTCTCCCACATTGCTCAGGTGCATTATCGAGTTCCAGCGGAGGTTTTCGTTGAACATGGCGAAAGTCTTGGGCTGGTCCGTGAACGGAGCGAGTGTGTCGGGATTGTGGCGGTCAGGCACACGGAGAAGCATACCGTTGTGATACGGCTCCAGAGACCACGTCCTGATATATCCGGCCGAAGGAACAAGCCTTCCATAGTAATAGTCGGCCGTATCTCCGAGCGTGTAGTAATCCATATAGACCTGTCCGCTTGTTTCCAGGAGCTTGACCTTGTCGTCATATCCCCTGTCCTTGAAGATTCTTATGGCTTCGTCAAGTTGTACTTCGTAGCGGTGGAACGGCATATCCTTGCCGACAATTTCCCTCATCCTCGCGCAAATCTTTTCTATGTCGGCCGCCGATATAGGTTTGCGATCGTTCTTGCTCTTGCGCAGATTGCAGAAATAGCCGTTTGAGATAGGATGCTCTATATAAATCCTGCAGTTCTTGAAAACGTCACGTGCGGCTTTGCATAGCAGGAAGAAAAGAGAACGGGTATAGACCCTCATTCCGCTTGATTCCCTTATATCCAGAAATTCCACGTCACGGTTGTTGAATACCTTGAACTTGAGTCCCTGAGAAACATTGTTCACCTTAGCCGAAACTATCTGATACGGCCTCTCGAATTCAAAGCCGTCGAGCATTTCAAGCAGAGTCGTACCCTCTTGGAACTTCTTGGAAGTTTTTGTGTTTTTGCAATATACCTGTATCATATCAAGAGATCCTTAAAGTTGATTTTCGGAACGTAATGTACACCGTCATTACGGTAGTACCGCAGATCGGAGCCTGCCTTGACAGAAATGATTTCAATTCTTTCAGATCCACGGCCCACCGCAAGTATTGCAAGCGGATCCATCGGAAGGTCAAGTTCCCTTCGCACCTTTTCCTTGTCAAAGGCACAGATAATTATTGATGCAAGGCCCATCTCAGTGGCTTTCAGCTGCATGCTTTGCAGTGCTATGCCAAGGTCAATATCCACGAAACGGGTTTCTTCGGCTTCGGAGCATACCACGATGAAAGCTTCCGGTTCAGTACCGGGGAACGGCAGGTGCAATTCGCTCAGAGCCGCACCGAGCTTTATATTGGAAAGAACGGTGTCGGCCTGCTCCCCCTTTGTAATGAGACGGAAACGCAGGACCTGCTGATTCCGTCCCGAGGCCACTTTCGTGCATACTCCGGCTATTCTCTCCAGCTGAAGCATCTTGACTTCATAGGACTTGTCATAGCCTCTGCAGCTGCGCGTGCGCAGTAGCAGAGTATCGAGGGAGGCACCCGTCCTGCGGACTGCCGGTCTGCTTCCGGACTTAAATTCCTCGAACTTTTTTTCGAGATAATTGTCTGCCATATTTTCTTGATTTTCTGCTCTTTCTGACGCGAACCACAATGGCGGAAGCGATTAACCCCACTACTACGACAGCGATTATGACATAGGTAATGCCGGATGCATTGTCGCCTTTCACTCTCGACCACATTGCCAGCATCTGCTCTGTCCTCTCACCGCTATCGTGCATCATTGCACATTTTTCAATGTCGGAGCGGTCCGCATAGAATACAGGATTGAGGCACACTGCAGAGGCCTCTTCTCCGAAGAAATAACTGGCGTCAAGCGGCTCAAAAGCCTCTTCATCTTCCATATATTCAAACACTTCCGGCGATGCCACCGCACTGACGTAACCGATTTCATCCATATTGCGGATTGCATTTTCAGGCTTGCACATAAAGTTGATGAAATACTTCGCCGCCTTCACGTTTTTCGCATATTTAGGTATCACCCATCCGTCAAACCACACGTTGCTGCCCTCTTTCGGTATGACATAGTCGAGAGGCACCCCTACCTCGGCGGCTTCTTCAATTGCCCAGCTGGCATCTCCGCTCCAAGTGAAGTTGAGCCAGGCTTTTTCCTGAGTCATCCCCTCCTTGCCGAAATCCGCTTCCCAGCCTGAGATATTGCCCTTGACGGATTTGAGGTAATTCTCCACAAGAGCTATGGATTCATCGGAAGAATCGAGCATCAGCTCTTCAAGAGTCACGGAACCTTCCTGCAGTTCTTTTTGCTTCAGATAGATAAGCAGCGGGCTATAGACATCGCGAAATGCATCCTTGACGAATATCTTGCCTGCAAAACGGGGATTTGCGAGAGCATTCCAGGAAAGAACCTCTTCCTTTTGAACGTATTTCGTATTGTACAGATATCCGGTAGTTCCCCACATATATCCGACTGCATAATCGTTGGCATTCTTTCCGCGGCCGTCTATCTTGTCAAACATATTCTTGATGAATGGAGATATGGCGCCGTCGATATAATTGGGCGTATCGCCGAAATCGCGGTCTATAGGAAGGAGCAGATCCGCTCTGAGCATCCTTTCGATAATGTAGTCCGAAGGACATACGATATCGAAATCCTCGTGGCCTCTCTCGATTTTGGAGAGCATCACTTCGTTTATGTCGAAAAGCTGATAGACAACTGTCACTTCCTCACCTGTCTGCTCCCTGTACCAATCGCGAAACTCTTCGAGGAGTTCTTCGTCGATATAATCGGCCCAGTTGTATATTTTCAACACCTTGCTTCTGTCTCCGGAGCAGGAAGCAAGAAGCAGTATAGCCAGCAAGGCTGCGGCTGATACTTTAGACAAGAACTTTTTTCCCATTCTTTTCATTTAATTTTTTATTGATTTTTAATGATCTGATATTGATGATAATAAGAAGAAGCAATACTGTGAAGATAATGATTGTCATCAGCGGACGGAGTTCCGGAGTGAGGCCTCCCTTGCGGGCATCTGCATAGATGTATGTGGAAAGTGTCTCAAGTCCCTGGTTTCCTTTTGTGAAGAGCGTCACGGCAAAATCGTCGATGGACAGGGTGAAAGAAAGGATGAAGCCTGAAATCATTCCGGGCTTTATGTCAGGGATGATGACCTTTCTGAGCGCCTGCATCGGAGTTGCACCCAGGTCGAGGGCGGCTTCATACACGTTCGGATTCATCTGGGTCAGTCTCGGCATCACGCTCAGCACCACATAAGGCGTGCAGAACGAGATATGTGCCAGAACCACGGTAAGATAGCCTTGCGTGAGTCCAATGGTGACAAATAAGATGAAGAGGGATATACCTGTTATTATATCCGGGTTCATCATAGGAATGTTATTGACAAAAGTGATCGCCTGCCGCCTCCAGCCGCGCAAATTGTGGATACCGATGGCTGCAACCGTACCGAGTGCAGTTGAAACCATAGCCGCAATAAGCGCAATGGAAATCGTATTTATGATGGCGGTTATCAGGGAGCTGTTGATTCCTCCCGTAAAGAGAGAACTGTACAGGTTCGTGGAAAATCCTGTCCAATTGCCCATTACTTTTGCTTCAGTGAACGAGAATACTGCGATTATGACAATCGGGGCGTAAAGGATAATCAGCAGAAGCCAGATATAAGCCTGTGCGAGGAACTTTTTCATTATATAGGTCCTCCTGCATCTTCTTCGCGGTTCGAGCTGCTATCTGCAAAAACTGTCGTTATGCCGATGATAACCAGCATTATCAGGGCAAGAGCCGCACCGTAGTTCCACATTCCGTTATTTATATTCTCCTGAATCGTCGTGCCGAAAAGCTTGATATTGTTCATTGTCAGAAGTTCGGCTATGGCAAAAGTGGAGATTGTCGGCATAAACACCATCAGCACACCGCTGCTGATACCAGGCATTGAAAGAGGTATGATCACCTTGAAGAAAACCTGTCGCGGGCTTGCGCCAAGGTCTTGAGCCGCTTCAATGTAAGATTGGTCCATTTTCTTGAGGATATTGTATATGGGGTAAATCATAAACGGCAGGAAATTGTACACCATACCGAAAATGAGAGCCCCCTCGCCCAGCGGTATCCTCACGAAATCGAACAGAGCAACCGTTGCAAGAGTGCGCACCAGCATATTTATCCACATTGGAAGAATGAAGAGAATGACGGTTATGCTGGATCTGTTGAGCTGCGAATTGCTCATTATATAAGCTGCAGGATATCCGAGCAGAAGGCAGAGCACAGTGGTGATGACCGCCACCTCGATGGAATAGACAAACGTCTTGATGGCTTCCGGCTGTCCTGCGAATGTGGCGAAATTGCTGAATGTGAAGCCGCCGTTGCCGTCCATAAAGGCATAGATGAGAATCAGCACCAGAGGCAGCACAACAAACAGTACCAGAAAAATCTGATAAGGGGCTGCAAGTGTAGAGCGTTTAGTCATTCTCTTCTGCTTTTTCTATGGTCATATCCCCCGGCAAAATCTTTATGCCCACCATATCGTTCTTGTCCCAGACGTCATTGGTGGAAACCCTTGCCGAATAACCGTCTTCAGTAAGAACATGAATTGCATAATGATTTCCCTTGTATAGAAGGAAGTCGATATTTGCGCAGACTGTGCCGTCCTCGACATTGTCCATAAGGTCAACCTTGTCGTATGGGACCCTGACGGTCACTTTCTGACCGCGTTCAAATCCCGTCTGGGGACATTCAAACACACCGCCTATCATATCCACATGGTTCGAATCGACCATCTCCCCTTTGAAGATATTCTCAACCCTACTTACGTGCATCACCTGGATATCCTGCGGTTTGATGAGCATACCTATCTCGCTTCCCACCTCGAAGGCGTTATAGTCCTGAATCATGACTTCATAGCCTTCGGGAGTATCCACGAACATCTCATAATGGACACCCTTGAAAGTGCAGGAACGGACTACTCCGGTAAACTGCCCTGCAGCAGGATTGGGAAGGACATAGATGTCTTCCGGGCGAATCACCACTTCCGCAGGGGCATTGTTGCCGAAACCTTCGTCAACACATTCGAATTCGTGACCGCAGAACGATACCCTGCGGTCTTCTATCATTACTGCATCGTATATGTTCGAATCTCCTATGAAATCTGCCACAAAAGCATTCTTGGGCTCATTGTAGATGTCTATCGGAGAGCCTGTCTGGAGTATTCTTCCATCCTTCATCACCACAATGGTGTCAGAAAGGGTGAGTGCTTCCTCCTGGTCGTGAGTCACGTATATGAAGGTGATTCCCAACTTCTTGTGAATCTCCTTGAGCTCAATCTGCATATCTTTCCTCATCTTCAGGTCGAGAGCAGCCAGAGGCTCGTCCAGAAGGAGTACTTTCGGATAATTGACGAGCGCACGCGCAATTGCGACGCGCTGTTGCTGTCCGCCCGAGAGAGAGTTGACGTCACGACCTTCATAACCGGTCATACTCACCATTTTGAGCATCTTCTTTACGCGTTTGTTTATCTCTTTTTCAGGAAGTTTCTTCAGCTTCAGACCGAAAGCTATGTTGTCATATACATCCAGCTGCGGGAAAAGGGCATAACGCTGAAATACGGTATTCAGTTCACGGCGGAAAGGAGGAACCTCCGAAATATCTTTTCCTTCCATCAGGATACGGCCTTCCTCCACTTTGATGAACCCGGCTATATGCCGCAGAAGAGTGGTCTTTCCGCAACCTGAAGGACCCAGAAGAGTAACGAATTCGCCTTTCTTTATCGAAAGATTGATGTCGTTGAGCGCGAGAGTCGTACCGAACACCTTTGAAAGGTGCTCGATCTCAATGATAGCATCTTTGCCTGCCATTGCGAGAAGATGTTAGAACAGTTTGAGATTCAAGAAATAGGTAACACCGGCACTGAAATTGACCGCACTCACTTCGGGCATGGTTGGCACGGGGTAATAGGATGCCGCCAGATGCAGCCTCAGGTCTTCGCAGTTCCGTATCGGGTAGTATTGCAGGACGCCTCCGACCTTAAAGGACGTATTGGTGATCTCCGCCATGCCATAATTGTTGAAACATGCCCTGGCGGTAACGTCAAACTGTTCGAAATCATATTTCAACGACCCTATTATGGATGTGTTGAATGTACTGTATTTGTTGTAGAAATAGGCATCTACCGTCACAGTGGCATCTCCGAACTCCCTCTGGAGACCTCCGGCAAGCATGAAATATTTGTTATTCTCGGCAATGTCAAGAATATCTTCATTATGGAAATAGGTCAGGGAGACTCTGGCATTGGTTTTTTCGCCGATTGGGGTGAGATAATAGGCGGAAGCGGTGATACCTTTCTGGAAAGGCCATCTTCCGGAAAAACCGGAGTTTATCTGCAATCCTGCTTCGGACTCCTGGTCATCGCTGCGCCAGCCGATGCATCCTCCCCATTGATACAGAGGAAAATAGTTCCAGACGAATGAACTTAGAGCACTGTATGAATTGAAGTCATATTCATCCTCTTCGAATGTGGCGATCTTTATGGCCTGCTTTCCGAGAACAGTGAAGAAGTTGTTGTAATGAATGTCCACGTAGGCCCAATTGACCCAAGTGTAAAGAGTAGGAATCGGACTGAAAGATTCTTTATAGAGAAGTCCCGGTTCCTTGTTCAACCATAGATTAGCGACAGAAAAGGAAACGTGGTCACCCAGATCTCCTTCAAACAAAGTAGAAAGACCGCTATCGCCGAAATCACTTTCAAAATAACCGTCACCGGTATATACGCAAGGACTGTATTCAAGACGAGGGACTATCAGGAGATCTCCGGACAACCCTGCATCATTAGCCTCCTGCGAAAATGCGAGGCAGCAGCTCAGCAAAGCCGCAATTGATACAACTGTTTTCTTCATCTGTTCTCATAAAAAAGGATTTGTAAATTGACACAAATATACGAGGATTATGAATATAATTCATAT